>NZ_JBGOOU010000026.1:0-83789 GCF_041439815.1 Vibrio sp. 1F279
TGCTTTATTGATTTTATTGTTAATTTATAGACTCATCTAAGCGGAGAAGAGCCCTACAGGTATTGCAAAGTTAAAAAAAGCCCACTTTACTGAGTGGGCTGATAATTAATTCAATAGCTGTTCAAACTCTGATGAAAAATCTCCGTTTGAAGACTGGTGGTTATAGAATGGTAATCCCCACACTATAAACTCTTTACCCTGCCAAACTTGCTCAATTTGATGAGTAGCCTTTAAATCAAGTAGAAAGTTTTGTTTCCAAGCATCGTTTTCAAATAAGTGTAAACCTT
Organism: Vibrio sp. 1F279; assembly: GCF_041439815.1. NCBI lineage: Bacteria > Pseudomonadati > Pseudomonadota > Gammaproteobacteria > Vibrionales > Vibrionaceae > Vibrio > Vibrio sp. 1F279. Next base: position 288 of record NZ_JBGOOU010000026.1, read on the forward strand.
TAGGTTCGATAAATACTTGATAAGTTAGTTCAAGCTCTTGTTCTTTCTTAGTTAGAAGCAATAAGAAATCAGGCTCAAAAGCACGACCATCATCAAAAGTGTAAAGTTTGAAATGTTTTTCATTTCTTAACAAATATACATCATCATAAACTGACTTAAGATCACCTATCATTGTGTCTAAGTATCTAACGAAATACTTTTCTTCAGATGTTCCATAGTTTTCATTGAAGACAAACCAATCACAATCTGAAAGATCTAAAGAAAGTTCGTCATTTGTTGTTTCACTTTGAGCAATACCAAACTCTTGCTCTGTCAAACCATCATTTGATATGTTTAGAATCTTATTCTTATCATACAATTCATTAATGGTTTTTGGTGTGAACTCTTTTGTTCCTTCGTAATCAATACGATTTACATTTAACTGTTCAGCAATCTTACCAAGAACTTTCTTACACAGCTTCAATTTTTCAATTTGTGGGACATTTTCTAAAATATCCTCTCGCCCACTAATCTCAACTTTTATCGAGCCTAGAAAATCCTTTGAAACAATAAACTCGTCTATTGTTTTCAAACTTGGGAACAATATTTTTAGTTCATTAAATTTATAAGCAGGAATGGTAGCCATTGCCTTTCTGACAATGTGTTTACCAACATCAATTAAGTTAACTCTCTCTCGTTTTACCTTAAGATGTTTAACTGTAGCACTTTCAAAAATTGTAAGTTCGTTCGAGTGTTCTGTCTTAATGGCATACGAGTAATTAGTGTTTACAATAGAACTGTCTAGACCTTTAACCTTTGAACGATCATAGGAAACTCGCTTGTTCACGTAAATTAAACCAGATTTATAAAGCGATGTTTCTTTGAACTTATCTTTTACTCTTAGCGAAAGCTCTTTACGAGTTTTAGGCTTGATACCGATTTCTTGAAGTGCAATGTTTAAATCACTGATATATTCAGGGTTGTGAGCTGAGTGATAATATAACTCTTCACAAATCTTAAGTTCGTTCGCTTCTACAGTATCGTCTAGAATGTCATACTTGCGTTGGTATAGTGGTTGTTCATCTTCAACCTTGAAAGGACAGTAACGAGCACCACGACCAATCAACTGTGCTTCTTGTGTAGCGGTTTTACCCCATTTGTTACGAGTATCGTATAAACGAACAATATCGAAGAGGTTGAGAACGTCCCAACCTTCATTAAGCTTATCTACCGCAAAAATCGCACGTATTTCATTATCAGAATCTTCTAATGAGTTAAGTTCAATTTGGTATGTTTCAGCTTTTTTACTATTTACTTCTATTGTCTTTTCTACTGTAAAGTCTTCTTGAAGCTCTAGTGCTAAAGATTCTAACGTAATATTATTATTTTCAAAGAACTGGAAAGCGGTATAAATTACATCACCTTCCTTAGAGGTGTTTTTGATTGCTTCTAAATCTTCTTCACCAATTTTTTCAATGGTGTCTAAAAACTCTTTATGAAAATCTGCACTATCAGCGATAGTTTTTGCTTTAAACAATATTACAGGCTTAATGACAAGTTTATGTTTCTCAAAAACTTTACGGCGATATTGACTTAATATAATTGCACGTAAAGATCTTGGAAAAGCTTCACTATCTGATTGTAATACTTTAACTTCTTTAGAGTATAAATCTTCTCTAAAGTTTTTTAGAGGGTAATCAAAAAGAATAATATCTTCATATTTTTCTTTTATATTTTTGTCTGCTATGTCTGCTGTAGCAGTAAACTCTAACATAATATTAGATTTATTTGCTGAGAAAATTTCTCTAATTGTATTTTCCCAACTATCTACAGAATGCTGCTCTTCTTTACTTTTCTTCTTTATCGTTTCAGCATTAATATGGTGTGCTTCATCAGAAATCAAAACAACTTTGTTATCTTCAAAATCTTCCATTGAAAGAGCGTTCTCTTTCGGGTTAAGAATTACAGCGTGAAGACCTTGGATCGTAGTGAACACAATGTTTATGTCACTTGAATTAGTCATTGCAAAGTTATCAACTTGTTTTATATTTACTTGTTCACCATCAACATTAATTGTACTGTTGAAAAGATACTTAGAAGAACCTTTGTTCAAAAAGTTTTCTTTTGTCTTTTTAATGATATTAGTGCTATTAACAAAGAAAATGAAATTACGATACCCACGCTTGTATAGCGTGAGCATTTCACCTGCCATAATCAATGTTTTACCTGAACCAGTAGCCATATGATACAGCACATTTATTGGTTCATTTTTTGGTCTATTCTGGTATTTATCAAGATAGAACTCAAAACGTCCAAACGCTTCTCTTTGGTATGGACGCATTTCAAAACTTGGGTTTAGATTATCTTTGATATAATCAGGTACAAGATCAGAAAAAACGTTTTCACCAAGCGCAGTTTTCAGAGTGCTTAATGTTTCATGAAGCATTGCCATAATGATTATGCTCCGTAAAACATTTGGTTGAATTTCTTATCTTGTTCAGAAATCTCATTACTTTCATCGTCAATATCTGAGTAATTGACGTAAAGTTGGTTCTTATCAATTACTTCAATAAGAAAACGTTGTTGGTTTTCAAAAGAAAGTTCATTGAAAGAATAAATGTTTTTGTCAAACTGTTTAGGATCGACTTTGTAAGAGAGATTTGAACTCTCTTTTAGTTCGTCCCAAATAGAAATCAATTCTTCTGAGCTTTGAGCTTGTTCAATTCGATCTGAGTATTGTGAAGCTAGTTCAGCCAATTCACAGTAAACAAATGAACCGCCACCTTGCCAGTTAACGTCCTGAGAGATTCCGTTTAGATCACCATCAACTGTTTTTTGCAATCTTGGAACGGTGCAATCGTGAATGTAAGACATTTGCTCTATAGTAATGAACTGTCGTTTCATTTTCAGTGATGTTGCAGCAGTTGAACCACTTCCTGCAAAGAAATCAAGGACAATATCATTTTCTTCAGAACCTAGATGTAAAATTCTTTGCATCAACTTTTCAGGTTTTGGAGTAGAGAAAGTATTTCCTTTCGTAGATATGATTTTCTTCAATTCTTGTTTCGCAGTTTGGTTATGACCTACTTCTTCATACGTCCATATTGTTAAAGGAGTAACACCATCTTTTACTTCAGATAAGAACTTTTTAACAGAAGGAACGTTTTTCCCTTCAGATCCAAACCATATACGATTATCAGACACCAACTCATTAAACCGTTGTTTACTTACCCCCCAACAACGTGATTCTGGGGGTGTTATCTCTCTGCCCGAAGGAGTTGTAATTGTATAATCGTTGCTTGCTGAATAGGTCTTTACCGATAAATCTGTAGATTTCCACAAACCACGGGGATCATTGTCAGGATTTTTGTAAGCTTTGTTTTGCTTATCACTTCTTGGAAGAGGGTTCGGTCTCCAAACCTCTTTATTTTTCGCAAAGCACAAAATAAAATCATGGTTATCTGAAAACCAACGTGCGTCATTTTGTGGAGAGTATTTCTTTTGCCATATTAGTGTGCTGACAAAATTTTCACTACCAAAAACTTCATCACATAAAACTTTTAAATATGCTTGTTCATTATCATCACAAAAAATGAAAATACTACCATCATCGCTTAACAAATCTTTTGCAACATTCAATCTATTCTTGATAAATGTGAGCCAAGTAGAATGATTAAAGCTATCGTTATAATTAAATCCATCACCATTAGTATTATATGGCGGATCAATTGTTATCAACTTAACTTTACTCTTAAATTGATTTGATAATGAGTGTAAAGCTAGAAGATTATTACCTTTAATTATTAGGTTATCATTCTGTTCTAAATGAAAATCTGCGTGTTCACCGCCTTGTGAATACTTAATAAAACTCTGAAGTGCTTTAGGCGCAAGAAGTGTATCTACCTGTTCTGGTGCAAGAGTTTCATTCCAAAATACTTCATTTCGTTTTTGGTCGTCTTTTGTCTGACCACCTTCAAGCACACAGTCTTTGTATGGCCAAGATAGAACCACATCGTTAGATTCATTTAGGTAGTGATTGTCTACAGAAAGGCCAATCTTGTTTTTGAACTGAGTGAAACTGTCAGGAAGGAATGATTTGTTGTTTACAAAACGTTGAAAAGCCACCTTGTCGAAAATCAACATACCATCAACATCTTGGAAGAAATGACCTTTTAACTGATCATCGGACAAGAGCAGTTTCAGTAGCGAAGGATCAAGGTTCAAAGCCAGTTCAACGATTTTGTTCTTAGCAAGCTTGCCGTCTATAACAAGTCTTTCATCTGATTGCAGAGCGTTAGTTAGAGCACTTAGAATAGGTAACATTATGTTTTCTTTAATATTTATATCAAAAAGATAAGTTTAAAAAGTTTAGAAGATTATACTAAAAAATGAGCTAATAATCATTGCATTAAAATAGACTCCACCCGCCCTAAAAATACGATTTTTAACCTCTTTCACAAAAATAGCATTGTCTAGCCCCCTTAAAGGCGGATTAGAATTAGTAAGGGAAATTCATATGAACAGTATGTGAATGAGTATTTACTCTGGATGATAATGGGGCAGAGATTAGCCAGGCAGAGAATCGCTAAGGTTCCAACCTGCATAGAAAATGCGTTGAAACCTTAGTTTCTATGAAACACCAACTAGATTGAAAATAAACAAACTAAAACCAATCATCCTCAAAGGAAAATAACTCGGATGGATCCATGTTTAAAAGCTGATTTTCAAAGCGCGATGCTTTAACTCTCTCCTTTAAATGCACCTGCAACTGCTTAACAGTTTTTACATCTTGGCATTTTTCATGTAACTCTATCGTTTCTCTTTCTAACGTAGCCCGATACTGTCTTAGGCCTTTTTCGCGTCTGGCCTTGTTACCACCACCAAACTTTTGCCAAATAATACTTTTTAGATCATGACCATGTTGGAGCTCTTGATACGCCATATTCAAATGCCTAAGTTTTTCTTCGAGCGTCGCTTGTAAACGCTCAATCATTTCACTATCCATTATCATCTCGTGATCTGGTAAGTATTGCTGAGCCATTAACAATAACGCTACGACATCTTTATCTTTCTTCGCCTGTGATAACTGCTGCATTAAAGCGCTTTTTTCAATCTTCTTTTTCTCGTCCGTTTCCCTATCTGGATGCAACTGCTTTGCCAGCTGGCGATAGAGTTTTGTCATTTGCTTATCACTGTAAAGCGCTTGACTTTTTTCGTTATAAGGCGACTTAGAGTTTACTGGCTCATTGTCCTGAGAAAAAAAGTTATCAGCTCCCCAATCAATATCATCGTCCGCTTCTGACGGCTCTTTTTCGACTTTTTCAGCCATCAGTGCTTGTAGATAGTCGTGAAACTTACGAGGATCCTCAACCATCTCCAACAGCTGTTCATTACTGATGTTGATATCCTCACCAAGCATCATAGAGATCTCTTCTCGGAGCTCATTAAGCTGCTCTTCAGTCATCGAGCCCGTACCAGGTTGACTGGTAACATCGGACATCAACGCTTCATCAAAGGCGTGGCGCAGTTCATCGGTATTGATAGGGTTAAATGGGTTGGCTTCTAAAATACTCAATTCTTCTAGTATCCAGTCATACAGCGCTTCACGTTGTGCACCTTTAATCGTTTTACGTTGAGTAAAGGAAATTAAATGATGAATCCACTTTTCTGTCGCTAAACAAACCGCTTGCTCTTGTGGTTCAGCATACGTTTTAAATTCGAGATGAAAACTGTCTAACTTGGCTTGATATCGCTCGTTACGACGTTGTTTTTTTTCGACCTCCTCCCACAGTTGATTGAGTTTGCTCTTCTTCTTTTTCGAAGCAGGGAGGGTTGTTAAGGAAGATATGGTCACAGCATTCATAGTCATAAAATATTTAAGAGTGTTGGTAGCAGTCTACCTTTAACAAATCGAAATAAGTAGTGTGTAGGGTTTTCAACTAACATTATGATGGCTTAACTGCTCTCTGACACTTTAATTAAGCCCTCCCCCATAGAAATGAATAAAGACGATCAATTGAAAATAGGTCAATTAAACACCATGTAAAAGATTCTGTACCTAAACTTGACTCATAATAACCAAAAATAAAGGCAGCTCCATTCCCAATAAAAGCAATCTCACCTCATTACAAGACTTAGCTCGCTGGAATCAAGATAAACGAATAGGACGACGTACAACACACAATAAAGAGAATGTTGTCAATCGACAGTACCACGTACCTCAAAGCCGTCTAGAGCAAGCTCTCGTGGATTACGCGTCTGGTCAGTTTCGATTTAAAAAAGAAGTCGCTAAAAAGTACAAAATGTCAGCACAAACCTTGGTTCATCATGCCAATCTTCGGGGGATCAGTTTCATTAAAAAAGACACAGAAGATTAAATTGAAGCCCAATCAGCTCGGCAAATATGTCGCACTGGCGACTGATAGCTGCGTGTTTTAATCTTAAACCGTCTATACTAAAGAGTGCTATGCCTTTCCCTAAAGATACAAACGAAACGTTTATTAAAAAAGCCATTAAGCAATGGGGCAACCGTTACGACTACTCTTTTGTCCAGTATGTGAACAGCCGAACACCTGTTGTTATTCTTTGTAACAAGCATCAGCAAGTGTTTGAACAAACCCCTAAAGCCCATTTTGCAGCGAAACGCCATTGCTGCCCACTGTGTTATCAAGAGGTGGTGGGAAGTTACCAAAATGAGTGGCGATTACAGAATAAGTCAACCTCAATTGACCCCAATTTAGATAAGCTCGCACCCATAATTGACCGTGCCTTTCGTGATGATGAGCCATAGACTGACGTGTACCAGGCCTGCAGCTGCCTAGTTGAAAGGCATCTTCATCGGACTTTATTTTTGAAAATCACCGCTTTAATTCCAGCACGTGTCACCAACACAAAGTGGTTGACACGCTTCCTACCCTCTTTTAACCTAAATACTTCAAACGTTGAATACTGACGCACCAGTATTAAGCACACGGGTTTAACCGCCCTTAAATGGCTCTCTGAAACGTGTCGCGGCTTCTTTTTAAAGAAGTGAAAGCATACTGATAATCCATCAGCTACCCCTCACCACCCATAGGAAACCTTTCCTTTGGGCTAGTGTTTCCTTGTTTTATAACAGGAGAAACACATGGACTACACAACCCTACTCGATAACTTCGTTTTTTGGGGCATCTTTCTACTGGTCTTTTGGCTGGTTTGGAAAAGTCATGCACCCATGACGTTTTTTGCTGCGCATTGGACACTGTTTCAACGCAACGCTGCGCCGATCCTTCGCATGAAGTTCGCACGCCAAAGACGTTAACACTCAAGCTATCTTGCCGAATCACCTCACCTTTTTAGGAGCTTTCTCCTAAAGGGGGCGCTCCTTTTTTATTAGGAGCGATTATGAGTCAAACTACCCCACCGCTATTTGGTCACTATGTACTTAATGACGCCCTCGATCCTTCGGGTTTTATTGATATCACATCCACGGCCAAGGACGCGGGCTTTTACTTCCCGTACACAGGCATCAGTCAACAAGCGTACTTTCAAGCGGTTGATGTGCCGGACGTTATCATTGAGTGCAGCAAAGAGAAGCTTACCCTTCAATTGCTGAAACTGGCGCGGCGAGCCGCCCGTAAAGTACCGGCTCAGTCGCAGGTGCCCTTTACGGTGTGCCAACCACCCAGTCTCGATAATCTGTACGTAAACCGCTCACTCGACTTAATTGCGAGCATTGAGCGAGACCGACACGATCAACCTATGCTCATCATCACGACCAAAGAGGACGAGGTGCACGACGCATAATCATTGACCGTCAATGCGGTGGTGCTCTGCACCACCTTTACCCATGAGGGGGCTTCCCTTCATGGGTGCTCCTTTTTATTAGGAGTACCTGTATGCGATACCAATCCTCCTATGGCCAAGGCAAATTGCAAGAGCTGCAAGACGCCCCTGGCGAATACTACCAACTCACCGAGCCGGTGAGTCCCGATGAACTGCTGGATATGGCAAAAGCCATCGCCATCGACCGTTTATCACGCGGGGCCACCTTAGACAGCCCAGAGCAAACAAAACGGACCCTCAGTGGTTTACTGCAGGGAATGGACAGAGAAGTCTTTGGCGTGCTCTTTCTTAATACCCAACATCAGTTGATTGAGTTTGAGATCTTGTTTTATGGCACCGTCAACTCGGCCAGTGTCTATCCAAGAGAGGTCGTGAAACGCGCCCTACTCTGGAATGCCACCTCGGTCATTTTATGTCATAACCACCCTAGCCTATGCAGCGAGCCCAGTCAGGCGGACCGGCGCATCACACGGCAATTGTCGGATGCTCTGGCACTGATTGACGTGCGCATCCTCGACCACTTTGTGGTCGGTGAAACCGTCACCTCGTTTGCTGAGCGCGGCTGGCTTTAACTTTTATCATTCCCTAACCGGAGAGGTCTTCCGGTGGGAGGCCTTTTGACGTTTAACTCAGGAGGCCAACATGGTCCAAGTACCCGGCACACTCACCATCAAAACCGTTAGCGGGCGTTATGGCGACTTTAACGTCGCCATGCTCGATACCGACATTGGTCAATTCTCCGTTCGAGACGCGGTCTTAGATGAATACAGCGAAGGCACCTATCAAGGCACCTTTGGATTACAACGTATCTATCCAGGCAGTTATCAAACCAGCAACCGATTTGTGATTGAAACGCGCGCCGAGCTTAACGGCATTTGGCTCAGTGATTACAAAGAAGAGGCGCTGCCACGAGACGAGCCGATGGAAGAAGACCCGTTAGCCAAAGAGCGCAAGGCGCAGCAACAGCTGACCGAGCAGCGAGACGTGGCCAGTCAGGCGTTGGCGTCGCCTCACGAAAGTCAAGAGGACTTAGTCAGCTTGTTTGGGGCGCTGTGGCCATTACCAAGTCACATTGGTGACATCGTCAAGCTCACCCCAGAAGTGGGGCGAGAAGTGATGGGCAAGCAACTGGCTTACCTCAAGCGTCGCATCAATGATGAGCGCGTGTGGAAGTTTGAGCCCAAAGCGCAACATTGGATGCGCCTTCGTCTTGATGAGGAGGCAAGCTAATGGCCGTGATGCACCCGCGCGTGGCGCACAACTACCTTAAAGACGGGTATTACCCGACCGATGAGGCGACCTTAACCCAGATAGCTAAGCGGCTGCGGTTCAAAGCCGGCACTCAGCGCTTGCTCGACCCGTGTTGCGGGGAAGGCAAGGCGCTGGCTCAGTTGGCGAGTCAAATCGTCGACCATGAGCAGAGCGCGCTTCACACCTATGGGGTGGAGCTGGATGAGGCGCGAGCCGTCACTGCCAGTCAATGTCTTGATTCGGTGCTGCGCAGCAATGCGTTTGACACACAAATCGGCTCAGGCAGTCAAACGTTGCTGTTTTTAAACCCGCCGTATGGCGCGGTGGTCACCGACCAGGTGGACAAGCAGCATCGTGACATGGCCAGACTGGAAGTGCAGTTCACTCAACGCCTGCTCCCCACGCTAAAGCGTGACGGCGTATTGGCGTTGGTGGTGCCCTATCCCTCTCTCTCGCCTGCATTTAGCCGTTATCTTGCGATGCGGCTACGACAGGTCGAGGTGTTCGCCGCCTCTACGGGCCGCTTTAAACAAGTGGTCATCTTAGGGCGCAAAGCGGACATGAGAGGGCCTGAGCATCAAGCGGAGCGCACACAAACAGCGACCCAATTGATAAGCGCTGGCGAAGGTAAAGCAATACTGCCTCACCCTGCTCGACCGTTTGAGATAGCTCCGGTCAATGACGCGCCATTTCGTTTTGAAATGATACGACCAGACACCGGGCAACTAGAGCAAGCGTTTGGGGCGCATGGGGGGCTTTGGCCGACCTTTGACACCCAATTTAACCTCGCGAGGCACCACCAAGTGCCTCGGCCGTTAAGGAAACTGTCACCTTGGCATTTATCGTTGTCGCTCGCGGCGGGACAAATTGCCGGCAAGGTGCACAGCAACGATGGCGCTCAGACACTACTGGTCAAAGGCGGCACTCAAAAAGTGCAGCGCACCGTGACCACTGTTGATGAAAGTCAAACCATCACCACCGTGATAGACCAATTTCAACCGATCATTCGAGCGATTGACCTCACCTCGGGTGAGCGCTTTGGTCGCATCGTGGTCATACAATAACTTCACTGCCCGTCAGGCGCTTTTCCTGACGGGAAGGCGCCTTATTTTTTAATAAGGAACCTAACCATGAAGACTCCACTGATTTCGCTCGATAACGGGCTTTATCTCGATGCGGTGGTCACCACCGCTGATAACCAAGTGCAATTTCTCTCCGTATGGGGACGCGATGGCGCCATGCAACACTTTTTCGCCGCGCTCACGCTACCGATGAGCGAAGGCGGAATACGCGTCATGACCGTCAAATTACCGGAAAGCAATCTGGTGCTCGACTTTGCCCAGGCGAAGTCACTCACCAAACGCACCACGCGGTTACCCAAACACACGCCTGTGGGCGAATGGGTGCACACCTGGCTGATTCACCCGTCGTTACTGAAACCTAGCGGTCAAAGTATGACGGTGATGAGTCAAACCCCGCTTTCTCATACCGCGTTGTGGCCAACGCTCAAGCAGCTGTGTCATTTGCCGCTGTTAGAACATTGGCAACCGGCCCTGCAACCGAGACTGCAATCCATGATTCATGATCTGCCCGCTTATGGGGTGTTTGCGTATCACTTGGACTTGCAGATTGATGTGATGGAGCCCTTAGTCAGTGAAGCGCTGCAGCAAGGCGTGTTAACCGTACCGCAAGGAGCGATGGGATGAGCGACTCGACAGACACCACTCAACAAAACGAGCAAGACAACGTGTTGTCTCTGCATGACTTTATCGACCAATTCGGTGACGGCCTATTGGCCAACATCGAAGCGGCGCACCCGGCGCGTTATCAGTCGGCGTGTAAAAAGCGTGCGGCGGTGATGCAATCGCTTAAACGGGTGCCATTTGAGGCGCAAGCCGAAGCGATCCAGGCCATCAGTACCCTACTGCTCGATGAGCGTGCCCCTGCGGGCATTCTCAATGGCGAAATGGGGACCGGCAAAACCATCATGGGTATCGCCACCACAGCGATTGCCTACCATGAAGGTAAAGCTAAGCGCTTTTTGCTGTTAGCCCCGCCGCACCTGGTGTACAAATGGCGCCGAGAAATTCTCGATACCGTTCACAACGCCAAGGTGTGGGTGCTCAATGGCCCTGATACGTTGCGCTCTTTGCTCAAGCTGAGACAAGCTGCGCCTCATGATGGGCCTGAGTACGTGATACTGGGCCGGGTTCGAATGCGCATGGGGTATCACTGGGAGAGCGCTTATCAAACTAAGACGCTCAAACGCACGTTAGGCCATGACGGTCTGCAGGCGCAAACCGCTCAATTGGACTTTGTTCGTTGCTCGGATTGCGGCGCATTAGCCAGAGATGAAGAGGGCGAGCTTATCGCTCCGACGCATTTTTCGGTCGATGTGCAACAGAGCTGTAAAGTATGCAGCGCACCGCTGTGGACGCTTAAACGTCAACGCCAACACGACAACCTGAGCAAGACCATTTCACGCGCCCTGCAGACCTTACCGACCATCGGTAAAGTCACCGCAGGGAAGCTGCTCGATGGCGTGGGTGAGCGCGTGCTGGCGAAAGCGCTGACGGACAACATCTACGAGCTGGTTAACTTGCTCGATGAAGACGGGGAGTTTGTGTTTAACGACCGACAATCGGAACGCATTGAGCGCAAGTTGGCCAAAACGCAATTTGCGTTTGGTCAAGGCGATTACCAAGCGAGTGAGTTCATCAAACGCTACTTCCCGAAGGGGTTCTTTGACTGGCTCATCATCGATGAGGCGCATGAATATAAGAACGCAGGGGCGGCCCAAGGCCAAGCCATGCAGGTACTCGCCGGTTGCGTAAAACAGTGCTTACTGCTGACGGGAACACTGATGGGCGGCTATGCGGAAGACCTTTTTTATCTGCTGTGGCGCACCATGCCATCGGTGATGATGGAAGAGGGCTATCGTTACCACCGAGGAAAGCTCGGCAGCGCCGCCCTCTCGTTCTCGCAAGAGCACGGCATCATCAAGGAAACCATGAAAGTGACCCACGATGTGAACCACAAAACCGCGAAAGGTAAAAACGTCAAAGTGAGTCAAACCCGCGCGCCCGGCTTTGGGCCGATGGGGGTAGCCAAATACGTCTTACCTTACACGGTGTTCGTCAAACTGGCCGACATGGGCGACGGCATTTTACCAGACTACCAAGAGCACTTCATTGAAGTGGCCATGGAGGATGAGATGCAGATGCATTACGCTGACATGGAGCAACACTTAACCACGAGACTTCGTCAAGCCTTAGCCGCTGGAGACCAAACCCTATTAGGCGTGGTCATGAGCGCGCTGCTGGCGTGGCCAGATTGCGCGTTTCGAGAAGAGAGGGTGACTCACCCTCGCACTCAAGAAACCCTGGCTTACATTCCGGCTTTGTTTGATGAGCAGACGTCCACGCCCAAAGAGCAACAGCTCATTGAAATGGTCAATGCGAACAAACGTAAAGGCCGACGGACCTTGGTGTACACCGTTTACACCGGCAAACGCGACACCGCATCGAGGCTCAAATCACTGCTAAGTGACCAAGGCTTAAAATGCGCCGTGCTGCGTTCAAGCGTAAAAACCGAGGACCGAGAAGATTGGATACTGGAGCAGGTGGACAGAGGCATTGATGTGCTCATTACCAACCCAGAGCTGGTCAAGACCGGACTGGACTTGTTGGAGTTCCCTTCGATTGTGTTTACCAACACCGGCTATAACGTCTACACGCTGATGCAAGCGGCCAGGCGCAGCTGGCGTATCGGTCAACGAGAGGACGTGGACGTGAGCTTTTTAGGCTACCAAGACAGCGCGCAAATGGCGTGTCTGGAATTGATGGCCAAGAAGATAGCGGTCACTCAATCCACTTCTGGCGACATGCCCGACAATGGATTGGATGTACTCAACAGTGATGGCGACAGTGTGGAGGTGGCGTTAGCCAAATCCTTACTCAAGCAAACAACGCGTTAAGACGTTAACGTCTTAACTTAACCCAATGGGCATCTGATGCCCATTGGAGCTTGGGTGCCCATCGACCTTTAAGGACACAATGATGACGCAACCCATATCAACCGACCATGCCTTAGCCTTTGCGTATTTCAAAGAAGGGTTCCCGTATGGCGACGACAACCACTTATTGTTTGAGCAAGTCTCAAACGGTGGGGACTTGGAATTTTTCACTCTCGTACTGGAGACGGTCATTCCTGTAATAGAGCAATATCTGGCGCAATTTGAGATAGACGCGCCTGATAAGTTGTACCTCTTCTACGGGGAGGTATTTCCTTGCCAACTGAAACGGTTACTTGAGCGAGAGCCCAATCCTACCCGACAAGCGTTGGAGCAATGCGCTGACAAGACCTTGCAACACATCGCCCAGGTGATGCGTGAGATCCGACAATAACTCAACCCTAACCGGGAGCTTGCCTCCCAGTACGCTCCCTTTTTTATTTTAACGGGAGCAAACCATGAACTATTGCATCAACTGTGGAGAGCAGGGCGCATTACAGCCCCTGGATGTTCCAGCCAATGACGAACCACCGTTCTTAGAGCGTGGTGAGTTTGGAGCAGATAACCGCTATAGCCAAGAGCAGCCTGTCACGATTTTACAATGTCAGCACTGCCAACATGAGATGATTGACTTATCATCATAATTAAAGGAAGGAGTTTTCTCCTTCCTTTTTTCTATTATGGCGTTCGATAATGTACAATTGTTCATAAATCATTCAGCGAGAGAGCATCATGCCTACTGCAGAAATCTCCTCCGGTGTTAATGAATTGATATTGCTACTTAAACTATTTATTGTTGAGTATTCCCAATCGAATCCTCTTTTAGCCTTACTGTTGGTTATGACGGTGAGTAGCTTGATTTTTTCTTCGTTATTAATACCGTATAGAATATACACCATCAAACATACCACTATTCGCCATAAACATGTGCTTGAGTACAAGCTCAACATGGCTAAGGTAAAAGCGGAGAAACAAATAAAAATAGCGGAATTAGAGCAAAAAATTCAGGAGAACCCCAATGAGTAATCTATACATCGTTAGCATCATTTTGGTATTTATTTACTCTGTATGGTGTTTTTTTTCAGCTAGGCATTCTCTAAAGAAGGTAGCCGACGAGCTAGATATCTACCTGCAAAGTAATCATCCAGATCTATTTAAGTCTTTACTTGTTGCTTTATTTGATAGCTCACTCAAGCACACTCTGGCTTACCAACTCTTTGCATCCAGTATGTTGGGGTTTAAAAAAACGGCCTCTCCATTATCAAGTACTCGACTAATGTCGGAGTATCAAGAGCTAACAGTAGAGCAGCAACATGCTTTCTCTCGTCTATTACTTTCCATACTTTTGGTGAATTTTAGACTTTGTCCTATTACATATTTTGTATCTACGGTAATCTTTGTTGTTATTTGGACATTACGAACTTTACTTAATCAGTCTGAAAAAATTGTTGATCAGTTACTCTGCACCAAAGAGCAGGTCATAGATGATATTGGAGCATGGTATATAAACCGAATCATCTAACCCATACAAGAAAGGGAGAGCATCACTGCTCTCCCTTCTTTTTTTGACTCTATCTCACCAAGCAAACGTCTGAAGCAACCTAACTACGGTTACCTATTTCCAATAAGACTCAAATCATTGTTCACCGATAGATATTGAAGCAATACCTCTAATGTCCTGCGCCCAAGCTCTGTGGTTCAAAAGGCTAGTGTTTTGTTTCAAAGGGTAGGCTGCGCCAAAGGGGAAAGGGGTCAAGGGAAGGGTTTTCCCAAGGGAAAAGCCCTATCCAGAAAGGGTGAAAGGGGAAATGCGGATTGCCATGATTAATAAAAACCAAACACGGTTAGTCGCTGTTTCTACAAAGATAATAAACCTTTTCGCACTCTAGGTTTATGAATACCTACACTTAGACTGTCTCCGATGGAGACAGTCTAAGTTATCTCTATCTAAGGTTGATTAATAAAATAACATACGTATACTATTGATATGTATTATTCCCTTGGAGTAACGAAATGAGTTCAAAAAACCCCCTAATATTAGGTGTTTTTCAGCAAAAAGGCGGTGTTGGTAAAACGGCAGTTTCTTCTATTGTTGCTGAATATGCATCTATAAAAACACATATGAATGTCTTAGTTGTTGATCTAGATATGCAATGCAACAGTTCGGATTATTGGGTAGGAATGGAAAGTTCTTCTCAATCTACCGGTGGTCAGCTTCCCCCTATCCACCCAGATTGGAGCGCAGATGACCCCGATTGTGAAGATATAGAAGAGCGTTCAACAATCGCAGATACGTTTTACGGTAAAGAAGTATTACCTTACGAGACTTTTGTAAACCCTAAAAACGGTTTTACAGGAAAAGTTGATTGTCTACTGGGACACCCTGCTCTTCTTGAAAAAATTAACACTGAATTTTCTAATGAAAGTGGGCAAATAGAAAAAAAAGTCATAAATCGTCTTAAAGAGGTCTTGTTTAACGAGTATGTCGGTGAAGATTATGATTTGGTTGTTTTAGATACAGGACCGTCAAGAAATCCAGTTTTCAGATCGGCTATTCGTTGCGCAACTCACGCTGTTATCCCCTTCGAACCAGAAGAAAAATCAATGCAGGGTATTAATGCAATGATACAAGTTATCCAATCCGATAACTTTGCAAGAGACGATGAAAATCAGTTGAATTTGGTTGGTTTAGTTCCAAACAAGGTTAAAATTAACACCAAACTTCACAAGGGCACTTTAGACATGCTTCACGAAAGCTTAGGTTCTATTATGCTCCCCGACGATATCTACCTACCTTATTCAATCGCTTACCCTGAGCGAGACTTAAAAGGCATCTCTCCTAAATCAATATTTCAAATTAGTAAACATCACACAGCTTTAAAGCATAGTGAGAGTTTATGCAAACACATCTTATGTGAAATATTTGGTTCTGTAGAGATTAATAATCGTCTCAAACAACAGTAAGTGTCTCCATCGGAGACAGTAGACAAAAAACAATTTATAGGTGTCTCCATCGGAGACAGTAAGGATTTAATGTGGTTAAAAAGTTTGGTTCAAACAAAAGTAGAGCAGGGACTGGTAAAGTTGAAGCTGATGGTGACGTAAGTAGCAGTAAAAAATGGACAAATGCTACTGCTTCCCAACTCGACAGTAAGAGCAAAAGCATCTTAGTTAAAAACCTTCCAATCTCCCATATAAAAACTGACCAAGATAACCCGAGAAAATTAGCGATTGACACGGTTCTTGTTTCGAAAATACAAGCAAAATATCCGATTAATCTGTCATTAGAAAAGGAAGAAGATAATGGCTGGATAGAAGAATACGTTGAAAAAGTAGTAAAGGACTTTGGACTTAAAGAAAAACAAATTGGTGATTTAACGTCAATTATTGAGTTCTGCGCAGTTCTTAAATCCCCTACTCGACTCTTACACCCAATCGTTGTTTGGCAAGAGGACAGTGTATTTCACTTAATCTCTGGCGAAAGGCGTTTACTCACTCACATTATGTTGGGTGAACAATATATTTCTTCAAGAATTAATGAGGAACGTCTAACTAAAAACGAAATAGATGTTCTGCAATGGGAAGAAAACGTTCACCGTGAAGATATGACCATCTTTGAAAAAACGATGAGACTTGAAAAGTTGATCCACGGAACGCACGGAATAGAAAAAATATCCGTTAGGAAATTAGGAAAAGTCTCCGGCTTATCGACAGCAGACGCCCAAAGATATCTAGCGATCATTAAATATAAAGTCAAACACAAGACAGATATTTTAATAAAAGCTATTGAGGAAGGTAAAATTACCAGTCTTCAAAAATGTGCAGCATTAGCACAATTAGAACCAGAAGACCTGAAAGCAAAACTTGAAGGCAGACCAACTAAACAGTCTTTAACGGCTCGCAAACCCGTCATTAAAATTAGTAAAGAAGCTGATGTGGATATCATGAAGAGAATTATTGAAGCAGCCACTAAAGAGTTTAAAGCAGAACAAGTGTTAGAAAGTTTAGATTTAAATAAATCTAAAGACCTCAATGAAGCATTCAATTTATTAGTTACTTTTTTGAAAGATGAGAAAAAGTAGGGCAGTTATAAATGATTAAAACAAACAAGGCATCTCTACAACCAGTCAAGCGTATAGCCGTAAGAATACCATCAAAGATGGTAGAGAAGATTGAAACTAACCTTCTTGCTTCTGGTTACAATAAAAAACAACGTCTTTATTGGTTTGAAGATGTGTTAGCCGAATTGTTTGAAAAGGACGATTTTCATAATTTAATTGCTGAAGAGTTCATTGAACCTGGAACAACAAAAACGATCAATCTGAGTCTTACTATCAAAACCTTCGATATAGTGAAGAAAGTAGTTAAAGAAGTAGAAGCCCAAGAAGACGTCAAGACAGATCGAAGTTCGGTGATTAGAACAGCTATTATTCAACGATTGTTGAAAAAGGTTTAGATATGGCTAAAGATTTGATACCAACAGAACAATTAGAACTATTTGTCGCTAATATCATTGATGCGTCTCCAAAAGGGGAAACGCATTCTATGGAGTTTCCTTTGTTTAGCATTAGTTCTAAAGTCGATACTGATACATATCATTATCATAATAAAAAGACAGGTGCATCAATTGAGATAGTGCCAAATGATAAGGGTAGGGCAACGATACACGATAAAGATTTATTGTTGTATTGCTTCGGTCAAATAGCAGAGGCACAAAATAGAGGGCAAGCAGTCGGTCAAAAGATACATATTACACTGTATGATTTTCTAAAAAGTACGAATAAAAGTACTGACGGTAAATCCTATAAAGCGGTACTAGAAAGTTTAAAGCGTTTAGCAGGCACAACCGTTTATACCACTACACATAATAATGGTTTAAAGAGGGATAAAGGTTTTAGCTTCGTTAGTGACTACGACTTAATCACTGACGAAAAAACAGGTCGAATGAAATATGTAGAGCTTATTTTACCTTCTATTTTGTTTGATGCCGTAAGTAACAATCAGATCTTAACTTATGCGCCCCAATATTTTTCTTTAAGATCACCATACGATAGACGATTGTACGAACTCTGCAGGAAACATTGTGGAAATCAATCGAAATGGGAGATAGGGTTAGAAAATCTCTATAATAAATTCGGGGTTAAATCTCCCTTACGAGAATTTAGGCGAAAAATAAAAGAGATTGATAAGAAACAGTCCATTCCTGATTATGTCGTGACCTATTCAACAGCAAAAGAAACAAAAACAGTTGAAAAAATAATTGTTTATAAAGACAAAGAAGGAAGTATAAAAGAAGAATATAAAAGGTTTAAAAACACTTAAAACTCGGGGTTTTAACCACACGCTCCAAAAACAGATGCTATTTTGAACAAAAACTTCGAGGTTTTAAACACATAATTTAGAAAACATACGCTTTAACACTTATGAAAAATACAAAGTGACTAATAACATACCGTATATTTTTAAGTTTTGTTTTTATTGTTGGTGTTCGGGGTTTTGACCACAAAATAAACTGTGCATAACCTGTTAACAATAGGTGCGTAAGTCATTAATTGACTCGTGGTTTGAAACACAGTACGAACGTGGTTGTGAACACGCACCATCGTGGTTGTAAACACGCCACTAAACACGCGCCATCGTGGTTTAGAACACAATCCATCGAGGTTCTGAACACAAAATGACTCGGAAAGCCCCGTTATACAAGGTCTTAGGGAAACGTAACCTTTTAACTGATTAACTATATTACTAACTCTTTATAACGGATTTTTTCAAATTAGAAACTATTTAACTATTATTAAACCACTTTTAATAATCAAATAATCTTAAAAAACTTGTGAGACCAATCGAAAGGCGAGTACCCGTTAAAAAACGCCTATATCAGCATCAATTATTACAAAAGATTGGCCACAACGTGTGTGGGAGCGTCAACGTAACGTGTTGATATTCACACTCAGGAAAGACATGTTGTTACTTTCGTATCCACCGCTCTGTGGCTTTTATGCCACAACTGCTGCAAAAGCGAGATTTACACGTCTGGTGAATGTATTTTTGATGGGTACAGTTGACTTGGCTGTATCGATAATCTTTAGATCCAAAAGTAACGGTACTGCAAGCGAGCATCTTAGTGACGTTTTCAATGACGACGGTTCGGAGGGTTTCTCGGTACTTATTGAGGTAGTTCAACCAAGTATCGTTGGCATTGAAGAGTTGTTTGATGGGCTTATTCGGATGCATGACTGATAGGATAAACGATTCATGCAAAGCGACCTAGCAGGTTGAGTCTCTTTGTTTTCGGCCGTAGGCCGCTAAGGCGACAACGTCGCCGGCTCAACGTGGATGAATGTTAACTACGTATGGAGTTGTGAAAGTAAGTACCCGTGTAGGCACGGGGGGATCTTTAATTATAGAGTAAACCAAACTACACACGACAGACTAATTAACTAAATTTTTTTGTTAGTCTAAAGTCCATTCGAGAATCGATATTTAAGACAATAACTTTCGTATCGCAGGAAGATAAACGGACTTCTCTTTGTTACTTTGCTTTAATAAATTGATTATTTCTTGTTCAATTTCCGATAAATACTGATCTTCTGAATAGATCTGAAGAAGTTGATTAGCATCAATTCCTAAGAGAGAACATAGACCTCCTAAATTCTCAACAGAAATTTTCCCTGTTTTAGCCCATCTTCCTACTAATGATCTAGAAACATTAAGATTCTTCGCTATTTCATAGTTACTCAATCCACTTTTATTGATTGTTTCAACTATTGCTAATTCTATCTTTGTCATGCCTGGCAACTTATATCATTTAATAGTCTTGATCTTAATCCTATTTTTGGTTACTAATAAGTTCCACAATTAGAACTAAACAGTTAAATATATTGAACGCATGGTTAAACAGTAATAGTATGGGTTCTGGCTCTTTAAAAACCCACTCATGCACTACACCCCGACACCAAATTTAGTGCGCGCATCCCACTGCGCACTATTGCGAGCCCCTACTGCTCTGGGGCTCGCACCTTATTCTTGTGCTCTTATGTGACAATAGTTCCAATTCAAACATTTACCTAATACCAATGAAGAGGGACGTCTTTCCCCTCTGTGATGCTTAGTCAATCGCCTATTGGTCCAGATGAACATGACTCATAACCACATCAATATTGAATCAACAAGCGGTGTCCTGCCTTCTCAATTTCCCACCCAAGAGGTTGATCTCTTCGTTCAACTTTTATACAGTGATTAACGTCTGCCACTGCGCAGTCAAGCACACGGGGTTCACCCCCCTTAAATGGCTCTCTGAAACGTGTCGCGGCTTTTTCCAAGTTCAAACGGAAAAAGTGAAAGCATACTTAACTGCCCTTAGCCTACATCGCTTCGGTGCTATCAAACCCGACGAGCTTAGCGCTCGACTTAGCGTCATACACAATTCGTGCTGTGTCGCCTACCAATATCCAGAGTACAGGGCTATCACGCCTTGATTTTTTCGTCTCTGTTACTTTTATTTCGTGCATGAAATGGGTTCAAACCTAGGGGGCAGTGTTTCTGCCTCTAATTGAAACAGGTTTTTGAGCTGTGTTTCAGTGCAATGAAATGACATTATTTATGTTTATTTATACAGTGATTTTGTTTTTTTATGCAATAAGGCGCCTTTTTTGCTGTATTTATATACAGTATAATTTTATTTTGGGAGTCAAAAAGGTAGGGTAGGATGTTTAAATATATTAAACGGTTCATTGATTGGCTTTACGAGGATGAACAACACAATCAATCCGATGTCTCTACCTCTGGTACGCTGAGCGCTCCAGAGGGTTTTGTGTTGCCTGCGACTCGGGCTGAGCTTGAACACGACGAGATTATCCAGGACAAACTCCGTGTCTTAAAACGCAGCGGCCTTGCGCTGCCGTTTGAGGTGTGGCCTGAGTTTGTCGTCGATACGGTCGTGAACTACGCCATGTGGTGTCAAGATATCCCTGCTTCAGAAAGTTATCACCACACCGGTAAACGCGGTTTACTGCTTCACAGTCTCGATGTGGCCATTTACGCCATGCGTCTGCGCCGTAATGCGATATTACCGCCCAACACCCCACCAGAAGAGGTTATCCATCGTGAAATTGTGTGGGTCTATGGCGTGTTTTTATGCGCGCTGCTGCACGACTCAGGCAAGATCAATGATGTGGACATCGAATTGCATCAAGAAGGTGGGGAGGGGGAGCGTTGGAGTCCAGTGATGGGCGCCATCACCAGACCGTACCGCTGCCGATACCACAAAGCACGCCAGTATTCGACGCACCAATATATGGGCCATACCCTACTGACTCAATTGTTAAGCTCTGATGCCATGCTGGCTATCTCCAGCGACAAAGCCTTGTTTCATACCATGGTTGAGTACCTATCAGGTCATAAGAACCCGGACAATGTCATTGAGCAAATCGTCACGCAAGCGGACGCGGCCAGCGTCGCGCAAGACTTGGGCGCCGACAAAGAGGGGATTAATCTCGCCGCTGAGCAAGCGCGCGGAGCGACGGTGTCCCTAGCGGGACAACTCAAGTTGACTTTATCGCACCTTCTGCAAAGCGCGACCATCCCACTGAACAAAAAAGGCGCCGAAGGTTTTGTGGAGGGGGAGCTTCTTTACTTGATGAGTAAGCCCATCGCTGACCGTCTACGCAGCACGCTGCTTGAGCGTGGCATCACCTCCGTCCCATCGGATAATTCCCGTTTGTTTAACGAGCTGCAGCAACATCAACTCATTCGACCTAACGCTGACGACCTGGCGATTTGGAAGTGTGAGGTGCTGCTTTCTGAGTTTGACTGGCGTCAAACCTTTACCTTTATCTGTGTGCATTGGCCGACATTCGCCCCAGAAGCAGAGCTGGAGAGCCTGGTGGGACACATTCTTCCTGTTGAGGTAGACGTTGAGGGAGAAGCGACACCTACTCAACCTCAGTCAATCGTGCCTGAGGATGAAGACGCGCCTATGGCAGACACCACTTATCTTGAAGCGCCCCTCAACAATGACGCCATCAGTGATGACCTCATGGCTTTCATGCAGCCCGCTATGACGCAGGCTACATCGCCCATCGAGCAAGAGGATGAAGACCCAGAAGCGATACCTCCTACAGCAATAGAGCCCGCAGCGCCGGTGGATGAGGTCGAAGCCGCGTTGGAAGCGTTAAACGCTGAGCCTGTATCTGTGCCTGAGTCCAGCGAGCCTCACGCTCTCCTGCAGAAGATAGATTTAAGGGAGACCCACGGCGAAGACTTGGGCCGTGCTTTCTATGAATGGTTAGATTCAGTCCTTAAAGGCGGCGTGCACCCGGTGAACCGTCAAGACGCGTTATTCCATCGCCTTGAACAAGGTTTGTTTGTGGTCTCGCCTGGCGCCTTTCGTACTTTCATCGATGAGCGTTGCCAGTACGCCAAAGCCAACAGTTACAGCGAAGTTCAACAAGGGTTGCAACCTCTAAAGCGTCATATCGTCACCAAAGAGGCGCGTAACGTACACAAAGCGCGCATTCAAGATTCCAATCAAGCGCTGAACGGCTTTTTGTTTCCTTTGACCGAAGCGTGGGAAACTCGCTACGCGGTCAATCCACTTGTGATGTTGGAGGGGGTGTGAGCATGAAAAAAGATGATCTTACCAGTGAAGTGTGTCAGGTCGTGATCACTAAACTGGCTTACTTGGCCGTCTCTGGTCAAGAGGAGGTGCTAAAAGCCATTGGAGTGAGTGATGCGCAGATTTCTAGATTAGAGCGCCTTTCGTATCGCGAGCTGGATGGTTGGATTAGACAGCGCAAAGGCGCACTTGATATCACACCGTTGATGCAGGCGTTATTTTCTGATGCAGAGCCGCCAGAAGAGCATAAAACGTTTTTATTACATGGTGCGAACAACAAAATGATGATGCATTTTTTCGGGGTTCGAGCCGAAGAGTGCTGTGCCTTTCGAGATAAATTATCCATTGATAAATCATATCGAGGTCGAAGCATTTCCCATAAACAACACAGTGCCGTATGCAAAGCGCTGATGGAGCAAGGGGATTACCGTCAAATCAGTGCAGAGGCACTGTTACAGATAGCGAGGACGTACCAAGTCAGTTTGGGCGCGTTATGGAAAGAACTAGAAAAGTGGGATAAAGAGCATGAGCAATAAAAAGCAGCAAAGCAATAAAATGGGCGGCTTGGTGGCCAGCGCCGAAGTGCAATTGCACAGCGTCGAAACCGTCAAACTGTGGAATCCATCGAAACGGAGCAAAGCCCCCGGTGTTGGGTTGTTTTTTCAACGTCTCTCGACACTGGAGCATGCGGCGCGCCATGACGATCCCTACGCGGATTTTGCCCTGCTTGAAATCGAGCGCGCCATCAATGCGGCGTTTACTCTGTGCCAATCCACGCTCGATGTACTCCCTCAGCGCAATAGCTCTCGCATTTTGTATCATGAGACCTTGAGTCGCGCGCCGGTGAAAAAGTCGGTATCGGTCAAGACGCGCTTTGGTTGGCGCCTGCTGGCGCTGTTAGAGCAATTTGATATTGCCATGGTGCAGCTCTCAGATGCGCACTTTAAAGCGCAGATGACCCGCAGTGATTTTGAACAACATCGCCTTGCGTGCTTGAAAGCCCTGCGTGGGATCATTTCAATGAGCGTCACCTTTCAGCATTCGGGGGTGACCCGACAAGATGTGACGGACAACAATGCGAAAGCGCAAGCGGCTCAGGCTAAGCTCGGCGCTATCCCTTTTGAAGTCCTTGAAGGGGTCGAGCGCGCGGAGTTTGCGCCTGTGATTAAGGTCTCTCATGGCTAAACGAACCGTGTTTCAGGGGGCGCCAGAGCCCCTAACGGCTAAGCCAAGCACGGTCTCTTTTGCAGTGGAGCAAGGCGCGCCTTATCACCCCGATGAAGCGTATCAAGTCTTGTCGGGCGAGAGACTCGCGCCAGAGGAAGAGCAAACATTGCAAGATAAGGCTAATGAATATGAAGAGCAGCGATATGCGCGCGAAAGCAAGCGTTCACGAAAGCGCTCTGAGCTCTTGGTCGAACTCGAAAAAGCCAAGCAAACCCCAATGGGCAAGGCCACCCAACCGCTCTCGGATTATGAAGCGGCTTTGGTTGCGTTCCATCATCGCCCTGAGTATGCGCTTGAGCGCTGGAAGAAAAGTGGCAAACCGCCTAAGCTCCCAGCGGGTCTAGCGGATGTCTTTCGTGCGGTGTTAAAACACGGCGCTCGGGCTAATGGTGGACTCTACTACCAGTTGCAGCGTCAAGGCAGCACGGTGTTGTATCGTAAAGATGCGGCGCAAACCTTCGATCACTTAGTGCTCTATATGATTTGCAACACTTGTCTCAGCACGCGTTCGTTCTCACTAAGAGGCACCCAGTCACAGATTGGCGAAGTGATTGGTAAAAGCCAATCCACGGTCTCTCGTTGGTTCTCCTTACTGATCAAGTGTGGGTTGCTTCGTCATGCCTTTATTGGGGATAACCTGGCGACCGACCCACGTGGTGGCCTGGTGCACGACAAAACAGATGGGCAAAAGCGTAATCTCAACAACGTTTATGTCTTAACGGATGACTTCGGGACTTTAGTTGGCGGAGAAACCGCTGGAAAGAAACTTTGCCAAGAATTTGAAGCAGCGGATAAGCGGGCGATTCAAGAGGGGGCAGGGAGCCTACCTGCACGCTTGGCCATACTGCGTAATACACTATGGGAAGGCACCATTGAGCGTCGTAATCAGGCGATTGGGGCAGCCAGTACCAAACAGAAAGTTCAACAAACCAATGATCGCTCACGAGCGTTGAGCCTCGTTGTTAAAAAAATGCTCGATGAAGGGTTAGACAGAATACTGAGTAAGCAAGAGTTCGAGGTGACAGCGAATACCCGCCTTAAACATTTGGGCTTCTCTCCTACCGCTTCACCGCCCGAGACCCTCGCGGCTTAATCTCCCTTCTTTTTCATCTTTTTGCTTCTTCGAAGCGGCTTTAGTACATCCCTCTACCCACTTAATTTGACCTTCATCACGCTCTATTAGTTAGATTTTACCTCTATTGTTTCTCTTTTCGACTGATTTTCAGTCTGCGGTGGATAAAATTCTCCGATGGGGAGCGTTTTGCTGGCTTTGTACGTTATCCACACAAAATGGATACTAACTATTGAGATATATAGATACTACGACGGTGAAAAGTAGATACCCCATTTTATAACTTACATTCGATACTTTTCTTTCTATTACTAATTTTAAAAATCTGTGGATAGAGTGGATAAATCAAAGAGCCTTAAACTACCTCCCATTCTTATCGTATCAAGTCTCTCGATAAACTCACCTTCAGACGATATCACGATAAGAACGGGCCCCACTTCCACTGATCCTCCGGTAGCACAGCGATACACTCCGAAGACGCGTTAATATCACCGCCTTATCTTACTCGCTACGCTCGCGCATTCTGGCAAGGCGAGGGGCAAGATTTAAGCCATGGTGACTGACAGTGCGACCTTTTTTATGAAAAGCGCAGCGGTCAATATTTTTTCGCTTTGCTCATTCTGTATGTCGTCGCGCGCTCCTCCATGGCTCTACCTAGCGAGCGTTATGGGATTATAGATGAGTCTGAAATATGAAGAGGTTTACTTAAAAGCTTACACGACACATTGTGAAGCCGAACTTGAAATCGGCAACTACATGATGTTTTATTATGGATATTAATTCCGCATGACGTCGTACTTTCACAATAAGTTGGCTTTCCCCATTACAATGTGTCATTCATATGAAAAAGGAAAAACGATGCGAAAAACTAACATGGCGTTGTTAGAGAATCCTTTCAGGGAGTTGTTAACAGAGCTTGTAAGCTCTGCAGAATTTGAAGCTGATATTCAGGGCTTAAACGGTAGTGAGAAAGATGTTTTTGTTGTTGAATATATAAAGGGTTTTACAATTGAGGAAGATATATACCTTAAATGCCCTACATGTAAGAGTACTTCCGTGAGGGAATCCGTGACAGAAGCACCGGGTAACTGGATTTGCCTTGATTGTAGAACTCAATGGATTATAGAATGACGAATGTTTATGAAGGTTGCACAGTGTCGTTGTCTAGCGTTGTTAGATATTACATAGAGAAAGAATAAAAGTAAGTGTGTATATGCATTGAGTGTTAAGATAATGACATGAAAAAAACAACGCCAACCCCACATGATGCGCTTTTTAAGCAGTTTATGACGCATCCAGAAACCGCTAAGGACTTACTGGATATTCACCTGCCAGCTGAGCTGCGTGACATCTGTGATTTGACGACGCTCAAGCTCGAATCTGGCAGCTTCATTGAAGAAAGCCTGCGTCCTTACTATTCGGATGTGCTCTATTCTCTCAAAACCTCTCAGGGAGAAGGGTACGTCTACGCGTTAATCGAACACCAAAGTCGGCCAGATAAGCACATGGCGTTCAGGCTGATGCGCTACGCTATCGCCGCCATGCAGCAGCATATCGATGCTGGCCATGAATATTTACCTTTGGTGATACCATTGCAGTTTTACCATGGCAAAATATCGCCTTATCCCTATGCCATGAATTGGTTAAAAGGCTTTGCTAATCCAGACCAGGCTAAAGCGCTTTATACTCAAGACTTTCCATTGGTCGATGTCACGGTCATATCCGACGATGAAATAATGCAGCATCGCCGTATCGCCTTGCTTGAGCTGGTACAAAAGCACGCGAGACATCGAGATATCATGGATTTCCTTGAGCCTCTGGTCACATTGCTCTTAACCGATTACACTACAGACAAGCAAGTACAGTCATTGATGAGCTATTTACTCCAAGTGGGTGAAACGAACAATCTAGAGGCGTTGATCACGTCGCTGGCCTCATCAGTACCGAAACACGAGGACACACTTATGACGATTGCAGAGCAATTACGCCAACAAGGCGAACAACGTGGCATTCAACGTGGCCGCCAAGAGGGCATCCAAGAAGGACGCCAGGAAGGACGCCAGGAAGGTATTCAGCTAGGCGAGCAACGCGGCCGCCAAGAGACACTCAATGAAATGGCGCGGAAGATGATGCTTAATGGGATGGACCAACAAGCCATTATGGACGTGACTGGATTGAGTAAAGACGAACTCGCCCAACTTTCTCACTAGTCTAGAGAGATAACGTATCAGCCTTGCCCGTTTAAAGGTAAGGCTAACTTCCGTTTCACTCAGCTCTCATTTTTTGACAACACCACCATTCGTTGTTTTTTTGAACCTTACCTTTCTCAAAATCAGGTACAAACGGTATTAAGCCGTTTGTAGTCCTAAGTCTTTAGTCAAACATATTTACGGAATAGTTTCCATTAGTCAAAATACTTTACTAAAATAAATGCTTTGGTCAAACATTTTGACTAATCAGTTCGGAGGTCTCTCATGAGTTTTGTACCAGACTATAAACTCTCAGAACTCAGTAAAATGGCTGGGTTTGACACTGTTGACGAATTGGCCAGGTACGCATCTACAACGCGCCAGAACCTAGATAATTGGAACAAGTCCCAATCAAAGCAGGGTTTTCTTCGAGTTGTGATCATGGGAGCCAAGGTTTTGAAGGCTCAAGACCTTAAGCGCCGAGTGACTATGTCTAGCTAACAAATAATAAACATCGCCCTATCTAGGCGGTCACTTGTCAATCAAACACCTTCAGCAATAGGTGGTTATATTGTTTCGTCCCTCCTCGAACATTGAAGTTATCCGTCCCACACCCCCTGACTTCATTCTTTTTAGTGGCTTTTTGTGGTGTACGTTTTGCCTTCTGCACACGACTGCAAAGCGGGCAACCGATCTTTTTTACCGTGGCCAGAAAATTATTGGGTGTTGTATGGAAGGGTCCGTGCTCTGGGCATAATATTTCGACAGGGGTAGAACGATTGACGTACTTCATTTTCGAAAAATCGTACCGCTCACCGTACTTTAGTTTTGCTTTTTGGATAAAGAGGTTTTCTCGATCTTGTCGTGATGGTCTTAACATAGCGTCTTGTTGTTTTTTATTAATTTAGAAACTTTGGAAATAGTGTGTCTGGAGCAACCTATAAGCGTTTCAATCTGGCTGTAGCTTTTGCCTTCTCGAAGCAGGCCTTCTATCTTTTGGTGCAATTTGACATTAACCGGTCGACCTTTGTATTTCCCTTCTTTTTTCGCTCGTTGTACGCCTTGCGCTTGGCGTCGACGTCTATCTTCATAATCTTTTCTTGCGACAGCGGCAAGCATATCGAGCATCATGCTGTTGAGTGCAGCAAGCATTCGTTCTGTAAACTCATCGGTGGTCTTCATGAATTGATGACTCGTCGGTAGGTCTAATGCCACCACCTTTAGCCCTTTATTGGCGATGATGTTTTTCAGTTGCTCCCAATCTTTGGTGTTCAAACGACTAATTCGGTCTACCTGCTCAACTAGGATGATATCACCGGCCATGGCGACATCGAGTAGTCGAAATAACTCAGGACGATGTAATTGAGCGCCAGATTCATTTTCTTCAAACCAGCACGCGATCGGGAACCCCATTTTGTCTGCAAAGTCAATAAGGTCATTTTTTGCTCGTGAAGCATCTTGCTCGTCGGTCGATGCTCTTAGGTAACCATAAATTCGTATATTACTGTTCATTGGTGCATTTTACATTGGTTTAGTTATGTTGGTGCATTATACATCTATTTTTGCTATTTACAGCACTAAAATAACCTGGTGCATTAAAGGTGTACCTAAAGGAAACCATCTTTAAATGAATTGACAATACTCGCTTGTCCTCATACTGTTGATTTAAACAGTGTTGTGATGTGATTGAATATAAGGTAGGCAAAAATGCGTGTTGAAATGATGGTCGATGAAAAAGTATTACCGAAAGGCGGGTTAGGAAAAATAACCGAGGAGCTAGAGCGTCGTTTAAAGCCTCTTTATCCTGATGCTCGGATACGAGTTCGTAAAGGGACGAATAATAACTTAGAAGTGTACTCCAGGGATAAAGATGAGAAGAAGAGAGTAAATAAGGTGATCGAGCAAGCGTTCAATGAAGCTGATGAATGGCTGCTTGTATGATTAATGAAGAGGGTATAGGTTTGAAATTGTGCTCTCTTTTTGACTTTGAGTCGCTTGGTGGTCACACACTGTGCTCTCGGAATTTAGATGATAATTTACTGCATTACGTATTAGAACAATCAAAGCCTAAGATCAATTTTTTATCATTTATTTAAAGTATGCTATATGGGAGGTTGGGATTTCTCTCATATCTAACCTTTAAATTACGGTTGGATAGCCGTTGGATTTCATAATCATTAGTTTCACTATAACAAAGTGAATAATCGGAAAGAGCGTTATGTTTTTAAAGGAAAAATCAAATGGAACAGTTACTCGAAGCTTTAGAATGTTGGGCTAGACGTCCAACATGGTTTAGCCCCCATCCAAGTGATCAGCAAAACTTAAGAAAGGCGGTGTTAAATATTAAGAAATTGCCTTTTACTCCTTCAGTTGAAGATATTTATGCTTCAATTCTTCATCATGTCCAAGATGCACCTGTTATGTTGGGTACTCCCTCTAATATCGAAGGTGAAGTTATGAAATTTGCAAAGAAAATTGCGGTGAAGCTAGAGTAAGTTATTTGTCGAAATAGAAGCGGAGCTAGGTAATTTAGAGGATTGGGTTATTGCTAAGCCAGTTTATGAGTAAGATTAGCCTAAAACGTTGTTAATTACGCCGCTTACGATTTTAAGCCTCACTAAAATCATCAATATTCTGGTGAGGCTTAGTAAAGTGTTATGGATTCAACACTTCTTTCAGCGCTTTACCTGCTTTAAATGTTGGGCTTTTTGATGCGGCAATTTGAATGGTTTCGCCCGTTCTAGGATTGCGGCCTTCACGCGCTGCTCGATGGGCGATTTTGAATGTGCCAAAATCAACCAAAGTCACGTCATCACCATCGGCGAGTGTTGTGGTAATGCCTTCGATGATGGCTTTCAGTGCGGCATCGGCTTCTTTTTTTGTGATATCGACTTCTTCTGCGATATGATCCACTAATTCTTTACGGTTCATCTCTTTTCCTTGTTTTATGGTTTCTTTTTCTTCTTCATCCCACTTGCCAGTCGCATAGCGAAAGGCGAGAGGCTTATCGACAACGTCGCTAATTTCTATTTTAAACGTATTTTCGGTTGCTTGTCCGGTAGCGCTGGTTTTGGCTGCGGTTAAAGAGCGCATGTACACGGTTTCGGACTTGAGCGTATTTCTTTCTTTATCCAAATAACGGATATTAAAGACCGCCATCCCCCCTCCTGTTATATAAATGTCAAAAGTGTCATGAAGAGTCGCTATGTTTCAACTAAGGCGGCGAAAGTGAGCATTATAACCTCATTTTTGAGTCGTCTAGCCAGCCCATCACATTGTTTTATCTTATGTTATACTAAGACTGTTGTAGTTGAATACTGACTGCACAGTATTAAGCACACGGGGTTAACCCCCCTTAAATGGCTCTCTGAAACGTGTCGCGGCTTCTTTTTAAAGAAGTGAAAGCATACTTAACTGCTCAGGCTCTGCGCCTGTTCATTCAACTGCTTGATTTTATATCAATTCAATATGGCCACTGCGTCATTATACTGCTCTGATTTCTAAGGGCTAAATTCTACTTTGTGACAGCCTGTTGCAAGCACATAACCTTACTTGATGCCCAGGTTCTGAGGGGGACCATTGCGTCAAAAGACTTAACTTAAGGAGTGAACCTTTATCTTTAGCACTACCAGTCAGCGTGCAAGCTGGCGAGCCTAAATCATGCTTGAATGATTAATTCGTGGGGTAACTACGTCGCCGTAAGGCGTAAACTTACGATGTACAAAGGGCATTCATTTGAAGCACAAATGAATGCCCTTTGTCGTTTTTGACAAGCTTGATATCAATGGTGAAAGTGGGGGGGCTGGAAACAAACGTTCTTGATTTGAAAGGCTTGTGGTAGAATTTGTTTGGGCGCTCTTGGCTTATTTGCCATGAGTGACTGACTTTTATGTTTGCTTGTGGCAGATAAACAAAAGCCCCGTTATCCGGTTACTGTTGACGCAGTAACTTTCATTTAACGAGGCCTAAGTGATGATCCACAAACTCATTGTAGAGCCTCTTTACTGTGGAGGCAACAAAATATGCCGAAAAATAAAACAGCACTCGCAGGACTTATTGTCCTGTGCTTTACGTTCTTGTGTAGCTTATGGTTAGTTCGAGACTCACTCTGTGAGGTTCGCTACCAGGATGGTGGCACAAGTTTTCTGGCTCAATTTGTTGTCTACGAAGCAGTAAGGTAGAGCTGGGCAGGAGGGGGTAAAACCCCTCCTGATTCAGTTTTGTGAAGCATGGTCTAAGAGCGCCCTTATTTCTACGAACACGTACCTCGATGAAGATAGTGAGGTGTGATCTCTTTTCTGAAATGGCCAAGCTCTTGGCTGATGATTTCCAGTTTTTCTTCGTAACTTTTATCGGGAATAGAACGATTAAGCCGATCTTGTGCGTAAGTATATCTTAACCCATGAGCACCGTGTGACCAGCCTAGAACTCGCTTAGACAATTGACTGAAAGCATCGGTAAATTTTTTCCCGCCAGTGATGTTGTACCGGTTAGTGATAGTACATTTTCGGTCTTTGATTTGTCGGGGTTCACTCAGACGATGCCTCTCTAATTTTTTCGCTAAACAATGCGGGATCATGACGGCTCGATATAGTCCCCCTTTGCCTTTCACTACGTATTTCTCGCCTTGCAAACCCGAAAACAAATCACTGCGCCATTTTCGATCTTTTGACGCTGAAGCTTCGTCAAATCGTTGGAGGGTGAGGAGCTCTTGTACTCTGAGCCCCGCTGTAAAACAAAGCGCGGTAGCTAACTGATTTTCTGGAGTTTGATGTGTCATGATTTGATGAATTTGTTCGTGAGTATAAGCTCGATTTACCCACTCTCTAGGATCGAGTTTTTCTTCTATATAAAGCCTACGCTCTGGCTCATGTAAATAAACGATCCGCTCTAGTACACGCCGCTCATTTGCAAGCATTTTACTACAAACTTTACCGACTCGGGATGATAAATAATCCAATGCCATTTGTGGCGTAATATCTATTAGCATGGATGCGCCCATCCGCTCTTGAATAAAGGCAGCTGTCTCCACATGTCGAAAAAGAGTGGATTGACTTCTTAATTTTCCTTTCGCCTCTTTTTTGTTTTTACCTAGCCCAAAATAGTGGAAATTGAAAAAATTTCTCGCCTTGCGCTCAAACTTTTTTCGTCGGGAGCTTTTTTTGTTTGGCATATTCCGCCTCCCATTGTTTAATTCTTAAAGCAACTTGAGTATGAGAGCGGTGAACGTTTTTATGTATTGCAAGCCACTTTACTATATCGTGATAAGAGCAGCCCATCTCGCGCCTGAAAAATAATAGTTCAGAACGATAGCGATCTAAAGGCGATCCTTTTTTCTGTGATGGTTTTGTTATTTGGGTATATTCATGATCGATAACAAGATAATTGTTATCGATTAATTCATTAAATAATTGATTACTCATACTTTGCCATGGATTTAATATCTTTTAGGAAAGGATCATCTTTCCAAGCGACAGAAGTCATATAGTGGATCTGGCTCAAGGATGCTTTCGTACTATGTTTATTGTCAAGCCAAATTGAAATTTTTTTATAACTTAAATTAACATGCCTCAAGATGAGTATTTCCTTTTTGAATGATTCAAGTTTAGAATTTTTCTTTTTCTTATCACGTTGAATCTGCCTCATTTGATTAATAAGACTTTCGCGATATTTAGGTTTCATAATAAAGACTCAAGTAAAACAGGTTTCTAGATAACCTTAAGGTAAGAATTTGCTTCAGTAAACCATTAAACGGCTTCAATGTGGCGCAAACAGGCCCCCTCAGCGGTGAGCAAGGCGATCAGCGCTGAGGGGGCACGGGGTGAAAAACGGGGGATTTCGGTATTACGTTGAGGCAAGGTGTAAATAAATGAGGCAGTAAATAGAAATAACACGTGTGAGGCAGTAGCAAGGTGAAAAATGGAGCGTACGCGACAACCTTGTTGATGGAACAATATATTGTAGTTTGAGGCAGGAGGGGAAAGGGAAAGCAAAGGGGTGAGGCAAAAGAAATAAAGCGTTAAGCGATCAGTTTTGTGTATTGATACGTGATGAGTATAATAATAAATTATTGTTGGGCGAAACTTTAAATAGTGTAACACAAAATAAAAAATAAATACTCGTTAAAAATACATCCACCAATGTATTTTTAACGAGTATTTTTCTATTGCCTTTTTGATACTGTTTCTCGTGATTTTATTCAAAGGAGAAAAACAGATGGCAAAAGGTCTTTTTATTTTTGATGGCAATATTGGTATGACACCAGAATTGCGTTGGCAGCCGGCGAATGACCGCTCGAATGGTGAAGCTAGACCGTTATTAAAATTTAACGTCAAGTACGACCGTTTAATTAAAACACAAGATCCAGAGCGTCCTTATGAAGATAAGGGCGGTTTTTGGGTAGATATCAGTTATTGGGGGCGTGACGCTGAGGCGTTAAGTAAGTTATTACAAAAAGGCATGCGCGTACGTATTGAAGGCGAACTCCGCATCGACGTTTGGGAAGATAAAAATAACCCAGGCCAAATGACGTCAGGCATGGCATTAACGGCTTCGTTAATTACCATCATGGCGCAGCGTGTGGATGCGGTGTTATTAAAAAAGCCACAACAATCAGGGGCGAATAATAACCCAGCCTCTCAATCTGAACTTTAAATAGGGAGTGATAGATGAGAGGAGTGAATTTATCTAACGCGATTGCGGCGCTTCGATTTCGTGTGCGGTCGCGCCGAAGTGGTGACGCCGACCAACGCGCTCAAGCGGAGCTCGGCGTGAAAGCGCAAGAGCCATTTTGTTCGCAAGTGCAGCAAGCTTTAATTGGCAACCGTGAAGGCATGACGCTCAGTAAGGTCACGCCAGGTTGGGTGAAGAAACAACTCGCCAGCAAGGTGACGACATCATGATGGGTGACTTGTTATTGGGTCAGTGCTTTCTTTATCAAGAAGGCGCTCTAAATGTGACGCGGTCACCTTATTTGTGCGTCGGTTGGAGGTAAACCATGCGTGTGTTTTTATGTGAAAAACCGTCCCAAGGACGCGACATTGCCAAGGTATTGGGTTGTCATGAAAAAATCGAGGGGGCGCTGCGCGGTCAAGGTGTGGTCGTGACCTGGGGGTTTGGTCATATTCTGTCTCAAGCCGACCCGGAGCATTATGACCCCGCATTAAAAGCTTGGTCTTATGACACGCTCCCTATCGTGCCATCGACCTGGCAAATGGTCGTGCCACCGGACAAGAAGAAACAGTTCAATGTCATCAAGAAATTATTGGCCAGCGCGACAGAGGTGGTGATAGCCACCGATGCTGACCGTGAAGGGGAGGTGATTGCTCGTGAGATTTTAGAGTTTGTGGGTTACCAAGGCCAAGTCTCTCGACTTTGGCTCAGCGCCTTAGACGAAGCCAGCATTCGAAAAGGTCTGGATAATCTCAAACCCGGCAGTGAAACCGAATCGCTCTATTGGGCGGGGCTTGGCCGCAGTCAAGCCGACTGGTTGTTGGGTATGAACCTAACGCGGCTTTGCTCTCTAGTGGGACGGGAAGCCGGTTATCGCGCCGCTTTATCGGTGGGCCGTGTTCAAACGCCCACCTTACGGTTGGTGGTTGAGCGAGACTTGGCCATCGCTCACTTTGTCTCTAAACCGTTTTATGACGTCGTCGGTGACGCAGGATTCTCGTCTAAATGGCAAGTGCCAGAAGCGCAAAGCGATGAAGCAGGGCGTTGTTTGTCTCGTGAGGTGGCCGAGCGTGTGGCTCGTGACTGTCAGGGGCAAGCCGCGACAGTGACGGCGTTTGATACCAAACGCCAAAAAGCCAAACATCCTGCGCTGTTTTTCTTGGGCTCTCTGCAGAAGGCCATGTCGGCTCAGTTCGGTTACACCGCGCAGCAAGTGCTCGATACGGCGCAAGCCTTGTATGAAAAGCACAAACTGACTACCTATCCGCGTACCGATTGTGCGTTCTTGCCGGTGAGTCAGCAGGGCGAAGTGACTCAAATCTTGAAGACGCTGGGTCAGACTTCCGAGTTCGCATCGATGTGCCAGGGCGCGGACGGGGCAATAAGCAGCGCGTGTTGGAACGATAAAAAAGTGGCGCAAAGCTCGCACCACGCCATCATTCCCACCGCGAAAGTGCCGACGCTCACCGGACTGACCGAGTGCGAAAAACACGTGTATCAAGCCATCGTGCAGCGATACGTGGCTCAGTTCTATCCGCATGCTGAAGATGACGCCACTGTGATTGAATTGCAGTGTGTGGGTCACCGCTTTAAAACCTCCGGCAAAGTGGAGCGCGTTAAAGGCTGGCGGGTTGTGGCGAAAGAAGAAAAAGAAGAGGGGAAAGGGAAGAGCGAAGACAGTGCATCTCAATCTCTGCCTTCCTTAACGGTCGGTCAGTCGCTGACGTTTTCCCAGGTCAATGTGGTGAGTAAGAAAACCACGCCGCCTTCTGCGTTTACCGAAGGGACGCTCCTCGATGCGATGGCCAATATTGCACGCAGCGATAATGTTCCGGCTCAATTCAAAGCGATTTTGAAAGAGACGGCAGGGCTTGGCACGCAAGCAACGCGCGCGGCCATTATTGAGACGCTCAAAAAGCGCGGCTTT
The DNA here is from genome assembly GCF_041439815.1 of Vibrio sp. 1F279. Classification (NCBI taxonomy): domain Bacteria; kingdom Pseudomonadati; phylum Pseudomonadota; class Gammaproteobacteria; order Vibrionales; family Vibrionaceae; genus Vibrio; species Vibrio sp. 1F279. The sequence continues at coordinate 36,057 of NZ_JBGOOU010000026.1, forward strand.
GTGGAAGCAAAAGGGAAAAAGCTCCTAAGTAGCGAAGCGGGACGCGGTTTGATTCAGGCGCTGCCGAACGAAGTGAGCAATCCGGTGATGACCGCGATTTGGGAGCAGTCGCTCGAAAGCATTGCCAAGCGAGAGATGAGCCTCGATGCCTTTATGCAAAACCAAGAAGGATTTGTGCGCGCCATTGTTAGTAAGGTGAAGTCCGGAGACATCACTATTACCTTACCGAAAGTCGTTGAGCCCGAAGCGCCCTGCCCGTTGTGTGGCAAAAAAATGCGCCTTCGCTCGACCAAGAAACCGTTTTGGGCATGTGAAGACCGCGAGCAATGTGGCCTTATCCTCGATAGCGTGCGCGGCAAGCCCGCCAAAAATCAAAAGTGTGCCTGTGGCAAAGGTGTGTTGGTGCGCAAGTCCGGGAAAAACAAAGGCAGTTTCTATTGGAGCTGCAGTGCGTGGAAACAAGGCTGTCAGAAGCGTCATTTCGATGACAAAGGCAAGTTAGGAAAGGAGATGGGTTCATGATAGTCGCCCGTTCGTTATCACCGGCTGAGCCCGACCTGATGGAAGGGCGCACGTTGGCATTGCTTCGTATTCTGAGCTTGGAGGGGGTGGAAATGGTTCAGTACCACGCCCCCAAAGGCGGCTGGACGCACGATACGTTGGAGTGTGTCGACTATTTCTCAGTGAGTCCTGATGGTTGGGATGCTTACCTCGATGAGCAGTGGATTGGCTCTTCTGAGGTTTGAAGTCAAAAAGGATTAAATTATGAGTCGGCTAGACGACACAAAAAATTCAGCTTTAAGCGCTTAATGGGTGAAAGGGGTATGAGGCAGTTTCTCACAGAAAGGCACCTGAATGCGTTGTTGTCGATGTATTCAGAGCGGGACTTTCCTAACAGTACTCGAAAGGCGGTGCGCCTTCGTATTATTCATGGCCACACTTACGAGTTGGCGGAGTTTATCACCGGCGTTTCGCGCCGCAATATTTATAACGGGGTGAAAAAATTGAAAGTCGCGCATGACGTTATGATGAAAACTTATGGAGGGGAAGGATGAATCCGTCTATCGAGATGACGTTGCTTGAGTTTTTCAAGCGAGCCCGTCGCCCACTGTATTATAAATCTAAATTGAATCAGCTTCGTAATCATGAAGTCTTGTCACTGGGTGGGGTTCGTCAATCTATCGGTCAACGTCGTTTTGCGTATGGCCAAGCCTACCTCAAGAAACTGACGAAAGGCCAATATATCTTTGTTGGGTTATGGACGTTACCTAGTAAACCTGAGCGTCAAGATTGCTGGATACAAGGCACCTTTACTTTAAGTAAAGGCGTGATGCGTTTTGAGTCAAGCGTGACAATCGCGCATTTGCACGGCTTTTTTAAAGTCTGTCGTTATCTTGGGGTGCATAAGCGAGCCTGTGTCACGCGATATCACCGTGCCAGTGAGGCCTATAGACAGGCGCAACGTCAATGGGAGCAACAGTGGGAAGACTCGGAGAACGAATATACCACTCACCTTGAGCCAGAAGATTTTTCTTACACATTGTCGATAAGGATAGGGCCTAGACCTTCTCGTTCTGATTTTGGTTGTTGGTTTCTTGCGCACGAGCACTCGCCGATTTTTGATGGTGAAGTGATGAGCTTTCATCACTTGAATCTGGATAGGGTGGACTTTGACACACACGACCGCATGGTGACGCCTCCGCGCAGCGCGTTAATTCAAAAAAGGGAGGGCCGATGAACACGTTAACGGCCTTGCCGCCACCCCAAGTGTTACTGTCATCGACGATGGCTTCGTTTCACGGTATGGAGGGTGAACAAGAGCAATCGAAGGTGCTGGCATGGCAAACGCTCTACCGCTTTTTAAACGACCAGTCTTGGCGAAGAATGGTCAAACGCGAGCAAGATGGAGCATTCGATACGTTAGTGCTGGCTGGACTCTTTCGTCTCGTTAAGCACCCCAATCAAAAAGTCACTATGCAGCGTCTCTCGTTAACGTGGGATGGGGAGCATAATCTCCACGGGTCTTGGGTTGGATGCCAGTATTCGCCTGATTTTATGATGCAATCTCGTCAGGATTCATTGGCGTGGCGGTTTTACAACATATTGGAATACGTGATAGGCGCGCTATTGTCGGATTTGGAAAAGCAAGGGATTCAAGCGCTCAGTGTGCCAGTGAAAGCGCCGAAAAAAGGCGATTATGACGGGATGGATATGACACCAGTACCGATGGCTTATCTTGATATGGGGAAAACAACCAAACAGTGGGTTTCAAAGCGGTTTGGTCAGCAATTTGGTTTTCTTGAACATGGCATCAAGCTAGGTGGACGCGCGCTCTATAAACACCTGTGGGATTTTGTCGATAAAGAGAAGTTGTCGCTCTACCTGCAAATATACCAATGCTCGCTGAGCCAGGTATCTTTTGGGCAGCTGCATTCCTTTAGCAATAAGGTCAAGGATGTGAGTGCCTATCAACGTCACCGAGTATGGTTGCCCTGGTTAAGTGTGTTGCCAGGAGGAGTCAACCGCCACATACATCCTAATCTATTCAGCTACGAACATTTGCTTTCCCATTTGCCTACAGAGGTCAGTAAAGGCGTCATTCGAAAAATTAATCGTCAACCAAGAAAAGTACAAGCTTTGCTTATCCAAGCAAGGATGTGGACACCTTCAGAGCTGTCGCTGCTTGATGCGCTTACGGGGTATTCCACCACGATTCAGGTTCGCCTCTTATCAACCATAAGGGACCAAAAGGCGCGACATGACCATCACGGGGTTTTGGATTTTGAGCGCCTTCAGCGTGTGGTGTTTCGATGGGCGCAATACTTCAAGCCCATGATTGGGCGCGTTAAGGTGCGCAAACAAAAAGAGCAATGGCGCCGAGCCCTCAACCAATTTAATGATGTGTTCGATTGGGTAGAGCGCGAGGATGCCGTCATCCACAAAAATCAATCTTGGTACGCTTTGGTCCAGCAACATGAACGCTGGGTGGCCAGAATGAACACCGACAGGTTGGATGCGGACGCGCAAATGAATGCGTTGACGTGGGAAAGAGCCGAGTGGGAGACGTTTGACACGCAAGGCATAACAGTGGAAGAAATCACCACAGGACTTGGGCTGAGAAGGGAAGCCAGAGAAATGGAACACTGCGTATTTTCTTACCTCGATGACTGTGTGAAGCAGCGTTATCGCGTGTTTACATTGACCTCTGATGCAGAGCGAGCGACGTTAGGGCTTTATCAAGACTCCGTGTCACGCCTCGTACAATACGATCAATTGCGCGGTGCAAGAAACGACTTGAGTAGCCAAGCTATGGAGCAGGTAGCGAAGCAGTTGATTGAGACAATAAATAAGACGAAAAATGAAGGAAGTTAACATGATAAATTCAATTGCGCCGACTCAAATTCCAACATTAAAAGAGGTTGATCCTAAAGCTGACATGAGATGTGACATTCCCATTCGATTGCATTATTGCTCAGAAAGCCATCATGAGTACCAATCCCAAAAAGCGCAGATATCGGTAGGAGCCATTTCGCCTGACGACGACATTGAAGAGAGACTGGAACAAAGCCAGCTCACGTTATCTGTTGAAGCATCTCGCTATCTGCTTGCGCATATATCCTATGCGTATTTTGATTACGGAATTGATGTGGTTCATACCAGCGTGCTCCCTTATAAAGGGAAAATTTCGCATTTACCTCTCTGTTTATTATTACCTTACGTGCTAAATTGCGCACGCGTGAAGTTGTTTATTAGGTTTTATAATGAAAAAAGAAACAGATTCTCTCATTGTTGTTCAGCGGATTCGCCTTAAAAAGCATATTAAAAATAGTAAATCATTGAAAAGTAGACTGCGTAGGGCGAAACGGACTAAAAAGCAAAACAAGGATGCTCAGAGCATTCAGGGTTACAAGCTACACATGCCTGATGCTTTGTTATGCAATGAACTCTCAGTGTTATCACCCAAGAGTCAACCTAGCTTTTTCGCGATCAATAATGGTAAATATAAATTTAAAGTACCTGGTTGCTTTGACTTATTTGCTGCTCCTGAAGAAGTATTAACGGCTATTGCAAAATTTAGGTCGGCAGCTCTTAACCCTAAAATTGATGAAATCAATATTTACCACCGAAATGTGGTTTCAAATTGTTTAGCTAGTGAGGTTTTGTTAGGAATAGTTGCTAGTGAGGTTAGAAATTTTAGAGGACGACATAAGCACCCTTTGAGGTATCAAGGTGTCTTGCCGAAAAGTCGTTCACGAGCAGCTAGAGTACTACTTGTTCATACTGGTTTGCTGAGGCAGCTAATGGACAAAGATAATGAAGACGCTAAACAAATTAGTCACAACCGAGACGTTCATGTATATCGTGCTGAGAATCGATTTGAACAAGCTTTAAGCTCCACAGGTGATGATAAGACAACAGAGGTAGCTGAAGAGTGTGTGGAGCACTTAGAAGAGTGTTTAAATGAACACCTATTAACTTTGAGCGCTTCAGCTAAGTTCCGACTTGTCGCCTGTCTAGGGGAGATTCTAGATAATGCTAATGAGCATTGTAATAGAACGTCAAAGGTTTGGTATGTGCGCAGTTATCTGAACAATAACTGGAAGAAGCATCGTTATTTTGAGTTGTGTGTATTTAACCTTGGTCAATCTATAGCTGAAAGCTTTGAAGTGCTTGATGATGTTAGTGCAATAAAAAGAGAAGCTCTTTCGTATGTACAAAAACATATCAACGTTCCGGGGCTGACGAAAGAATCGCTACTTACGGTTGCTGCGTTACAAGGAAACGTAAGCTCCAAAAGAGATACGGATGATACTCGTGGTCAGGGTTCGGTTACGTTAATTGAAACCTTTGAAACAATATATAACGATTATTGTAGCTTACGTGTAAATGGTTCTGATAATGCACCTTTGCCTCAGATGAGTTTAATATCAGGCAATACGGTTATAAACTTTGATAGTACATACTCATCTCTAACACATGAGCATGACGATGGTTCGGAAAGTTTTGTAATCTCTTTCAATAAAAGTAATACTCTAGATGAAAGACCAGATCCTGAGTACGTACGAACTATGAAAGAGGTTAAGTTTCCTGGTGTGATGATAAATATCAGAATACCGCTGCAGGGACACACGTTACCTCTTAGTTCTGAGGAGTGATAGGTGAACCAAGATAATGGTAATAATGACATGCTAATAATTGACTTCACTAAACTGGAGAGCACAACCCTTTTTACTGGGCGTAAAAATGGTAAGCGCGCAAAAGATAAATTTGGCATCAAGACAGCAAAGAAGTTTCTGTTTAAGGCGGCTCCGGAACAAGTGATTACTAGCTCATATTTTTTAGGCTTAGTAGGGGATGAGCTTAAACATTTACTGTTGGGTCTAAAAGATATAAATGAATTACTTGAGCATATGGATACTGATAGCTTAAATGAAATTAGTAAAAACGAATGTATTAGGGCTGTACGACGCGGCTTGGTTTCAAGTAGCAGCTTGAGCTAGTTTGATGGTACATCATATTCGCCTTCTAATATTGAGCCTTACAATTTTAATTACTTGCGTATCCTGCTCATGGTATGCAAATAATTATACCTTGACGAGTAATAGCTCAAAGGTTATCAGCTCAGAAAGTGTTGTTGTTACACTTTCTGAATCAACTCCGATCAAAGGAGTTTCAATCTCTCTTCCTTCCTCAGATTTTTCTACAAATAAATCGCCATCATCCATAGCAGCTGAGGTTCCTGTAAAGTTGGAGTCTTACGAGTTTGATGACCTTAATAAACAACATGTAATAAGGTTAGTGGTTAGTCCTCCACACGAGGTTTTAAAAGAAACAGAAACTGTAGGTGCGAGCAGAGTTTCGTTGTCCGATTTAGGAAGTATAGGTGCTCTTGTTATTGCAATAGTTACTTGGTTCGGGACTAACAAACAGAGCAAACGTCTTCAGCGTCAGTCTATTGAGGAAGGCTTCTGGATGAGGGAGGTTCTGATACCTCATTTTATGGATGACTTCTTAGAGTTTGTTAAGGATGCACCTAAGCGGTTTTCCGAAACCGGAAATATAACTCAATTTTACGCTAATTATGCTTTGGCTGAACTAAATAAACTTCGAGAGTCATTGATACTTGTAAAAGCGATCAACGCAGAATTGAAAATGAAATTTGAAGAAGCGATTGAAGATTTTGAAGATACAATTGGTGAAGATGAATCTATGGATGGGCAAGCCTTAAATCAAGCTCTTACAACAATGACAGTCACAGTAACGAACTCTATCCGCAAAGCTCAAATTAACATAACGTAAGCAAATAAAGCATCTGAAGTTCTATTGGACTCAGCCCTATCACTCTTTAAGAGTGACAGGGCTGACAACGCCCGCCAATACTAAGCTGATAAGCCTTATCTACGAATGCTAATCGAATGACCACGGAGCTATAGACGCTCTCAGCGCCTCCTTTCTTGCTTGTTACTACCTTAGATACAATAATCAGGTTCAATCACTTCAATACAGCAGTCGCTGTCAGGATGATTGCAATAAAACCCAATACTTTTATCGCATTCTAATTTCTGGCCCACTCGGGCTATACAAAGTAGGCTACTTATCCCTGAGTAATTCTCGGTATATAGGAACCGACTGAACAATGACTATATCCAGGACTTGAGCCTGTTGGATTATGATGAAATCAGAGACTTGGTTCAATGGATGAAGAAGTATAAAGAAGAAGGCTGGTATCTCGTGGGGCTTCACGATATTCACATCTCAGGAGAGTTATGCGAAAACATTCAGTTTACGTTGTTTTTAAGCCCCTATGTGTTTGCGCTTGAAGATAGGTTAGCGGCACTGACAGAAGGTCACGACAAAAAGTAAGTGGTTTTTGTTTCAGCTCAGCGACTCTTCATCCAGGTTGAGCGTAGGTTTTGGATGCTGCTGCAGTACTTTAGACAGCACGCCACGGTTCACGTTGAGCGTTCGGGCTACTTTGGTTTTATTTTGGCTGATGAGATCGACGGACTCTTGGAATATGACGGGTTTAAAAGCGTCCAGTATGACGCTGACGTCTGGTATTTCAGCCTTCTCGTCAAACTGAGCCAGATACGATTTTAAACTGGCTTTGAAGGCTTTTTTAGCTTGTTTCATTTCGTCAGAAGGGGGCGTTTGCATGAGGACTACCTTAGAGCGTGAGTTGGAGCGTGCAGCGGGAATCGAACCCGCATCATCAGCTTGGAAGGCTGAGGTAATAGCCATTATACGATGCACGCAACGAAGCGCCTGTGAGGAGAGCTCCGGCCAATGGCGTTCCTGTACCCCACTGGCGCAAGCATTGTAACGAATAATCGTTTTGGTTCAAGGGGGCGTTAACGTTATCATGACGGTTTTGGTGGTTGATGTTAACGGTTGGAGTAATAGATGGCTTTTAGTGAATTTGAGTGCGCTCGCTATTTGAAGATGATGGAGCAATTAGTCGAGGACATTCGGCCTCCTCTGGCGATAAGGTCGGAGATCGATTATGTGACTGAGCTGGAGAAGCAAAGTCTGATGCTTTATGAAATGTCCCCTTCATTTTCTGGTGATGGGACAACGCAACGTTTCCCCGTTGCAAAAATAACGTACGTAAAAACCAAGAAGCACTGGGTACTTTATGGGATGCGTGCGTCAGGTAAATGGATGCAGCACTCTACCCATCATTTACTGGATTTGGCGATAGGAACACTTAAATTAGATCCTGATAGTAATTTTTTTGGTTGAGAAGATATTTAAAATATCCGTTACTCACGTCAAGTAGTATCAAACACGCGGGTTGGTAATGTGATCAGAAAATATATTATCAACATTTTACCCGTGGCACTTTCTAGCTCGAAAGTGGCCCATTGTTGGATAGACCTTTTACTCATTCACATCCTGTTTATGGGCTTTCCCCTACTAAAAATTATCAATTCTTCCAATGCTGTTTGTTGTAAATTCCCGTGTTGTATCACGGGGGTAAATTCGACGTACTTAATAGCTATCACTGAAACTCAGGCTCTACGAGCTTCTCTATAAAGAACTGCCGTATTTTTTTTACGGCAGTTCTAAGTTGCCTATGTTAGACTGTTATCAGGTAATTATTTATAGTACTGGGGCATTTTATGTTAGCCAATTTTGCTGTATCCAATTTCAGAAACTTCTCTGAAAGATTTAACTTTAGCTTTGAAACAGAAAAGCATTATGAATTCAATACTGATAATGTACAAGATTGCATAATCAAGCATTCAATAGCTTATGGCCATAATGGGTGCGGCAAATCAAACCTTGGCATAGCAATTCTTGATTTAACGTGTCACATCAACGATGTAAACATAATGCATTCATTGAAAACCAACTACTTAAACGGTGATGCACGTAAAGATGAGCTAGCCGTTTTTGAGTATAAGTTTAAGTTTGGGAATGATATCGTTGAGTATTCGTACGGAAAAAGTGATGTTGCAAACACTAGATACGAAAAGTTAGTAATAAATAATGAGCTTGTAGTTTCATTAAATCGTGATGAAAGCGAAAAACTTTTTGTTAAGTTGGCAGGTACAGAAAGCCTTCGCTCTGAAATTACAAACCCCAATATATCAGCTATAAAATATATTAAATCCAATTCCATTTTAGATATGGAAGATAAGAACGCTCAGCTTTTTACTAAGTTTATCGATTTTGTGTCTGGGATGATTTTCTTCCGTACCCTCACACAGAATGCTGACTACTTTGGTCAAATTATTGATACAAATAAGCGCCTATCTCGTGCAATCATAGAGGCAAATAAACTTGGTGATTTCGAGAAGTTTCTCAATGAATCAGGTGTTAGATGTAAGCTAACTGTTATCGGTGAAGAAGAAGATCAACGCATTGCATTCGAGTATAAAAATAAGAATGTAGAATTTTCATACGCAGCATCTACCGGAACAATGTCTTTAGGGATTTTTTATTACTGGTGGTTAAAAGTTGATTCAGGTGAATTAACTTTCGCATATATTGATGAATTTGACGCGTATTACCATTATTCATTATCCCAAGCCATCGTAACTAAAATGAACCAGAGTTCAGGTCAAACAATTCTGACGAGCCATAATCTAAGTATTCTTTCAAATGATTTACTAAGACCTGACTGTTACTTCGTCTTGGCTGATAAACAGTACCCACTCTATAAACTTGTAGATAAAGACTTAAGAAAAGCTCATAACTTGGAGAAAATCTTCAAGGGTTTAACCTATGAATATTAAAAGTTCCATTCTTTGCGTTTTTGAAGGTGAAGTAAGGGAACCGCTATATTTCAATGGTCTTAAACAGTGCTTCTTTGGTGAACAAAGTATAGTTTACTGCTGTTTTGGTAATAATATTTACGAACTACACAGTAAGATGCTAGAAGATGAAGACTTAGATATTTTTGAGGTTATTCAAGAATATAATACTGTCGATAGCAATAAGGACTTGTTTGAAAAATTTAGTCGCGATGATTTCAACCAAGTTTTTCTCTTCTTCGATTTTGAGTTTCATGATGATAAATTCAGCTCTGAAGACTTAACTAAAATGGTTGAAACGTTTGACGAGGAAACTGAATCCGGCAAGTTATTCGTAAGTTATCCGATGGTTGAAGCTATCAGGGATGTTCCTTGTCACAACTCATTTATAGAGCACAAGATAAAGACTGAACAATCCAAAGGTAAAGTTTATAAAGGCTTGTCTACACAAGGTATGACCGACTATCTTGACCCTAGAAAGATAAACGAAGAGAGGTGGACAGACTTAGTTCGCCTAAATGTCGAAAAAGGTAACTTTATTCAAGATGGGACTCGAAATAACTTTAAAAACCCAGAACAATCTGACGTTTTAGATTGCCAGCTCAAGTTGGTTGAAGGCTCAAATGAGTTGTATGTCCTTAGCGCATTTCCTCTTTTTGTCTATCATCAAAAGGGAAGTCAATTTAACTTTGCTAAAAAATAGAGGGCTTGAAGCCCTCTTTTTATTTCACTCCAAATTGGCTCTCTATCTTCTAGTAGCCACCTCTTTCAACCAACATCTTCGAAAGACACCTAGCATATCTAAGTAAGTGAGATGTCGTTTCTAGTTCTAATTCTGACTGTATCTCTAACAAAGCGATGCCAAGTAAAACTTGTTGCGCTGTGACCAAATCGCCCGTTGGTAGTTCTAGTTTGTCATAATGAATTTTAAATTGCTTCCAGTCACTAGTAGGACTGAGTTCTCGCCCTTTTGCCATACGCATAAGCCTTTTACACTCAGGCGGTATTGGTTTTCCTTCATCTCACCCTGTGACCGTTCTCACAGTTTTAAAACACAGTTCAGCAACTTCGTCATTTGGCACTCTAACTCTCGAAAAATGTAATTCTTACTCATTCGCGATACTTCAATGATAAAACCTCTAAATACAAGAGGTTGCACTGATTTAAGGAGATATGCACTATTGAACATTAGCAGGCAAAGTGCGCACTGTAAGAAGGCGTATTAAGTGGCAATATTTGTTTTCCTAAACGAATTATTGTCCAAAACCTTGTTAGGAATTAATAAAACCATTGCGCGGTAAAGCGATTGCCTGCCGATATCAGACACTAATAATGATGAAAAATGAATCAAATAAGATGTGATATAAATCACTTTACAAGCCCATTTGGACTGTTATCCTCAAGATGTTAAACGTTGAATACTGACGAATAGTATTAAACACACGGGGTTAACCCCCCTTAAATGGCTTTCTGAAATGTGTCGTGGCTTCTTTTTAAAGAAGTGAAAGCGTACTTAACTGCCCTCAGCCTATTATTGATAGAGCTTTGGCGCTATACACCGACTTTTTATCACCCCACGGGAAAATTATTTCCCATGGTGGGATGTAATTTTTTCTCGTGCAGCCTGTCTCGGAGAAAACATTATGTCTGATAACAATCAAAACACTTATTTCGACCTTCACACTCATGGATTTGGTTTTCTAAACCGCGTGAGAAAAGTGACACCGAAAAAAGGTGACCCGTTCTACGCAACCACCATCACGTGTTTACGTGGTGATGATAACGAAAGAACGTACATTGACTGCAAAGTAGTAGGGAAAGAGGCGATTGAGCTTTTTGAAGCGCATGGTCTTGATAACTACGACTTTAGCCCACAAGGTGGCGATAAAGGCTCACTGAGTTTTACTATCAGTGATATCTCGCTCGACACCTTTACTTATCAAAGCAACCACAGTACGAAAGCGGGTCAGTTTGGCGCAACCATTAAGGGGCGTCTACTCAAAGTGAAGTATCTGAAGGTGAATGACGTTGTACTTGTACAATCGCCAACACCGACTGGTTCTGATGCAAATCAGCAAGCGGCTTGATGTTTAACTGCCCCAATACACTTTCGTGTGTTGGGGCTTTTTATTACTGTCATTGATTACCCACAGGGGATACGTTCCCCTGTGGCGACGTTTCTCCTTTTTGCCAATATTAGGAGAGCGACAATGAACAATACAATGATGATTCAAGAGACGTATAACGCCTTTGTACTAGAGAGCGTACTCGACACAAATGGTTTCACAAATGAAGAACCCTGTCCTTGCTGCGGTCAAGCTGCTGTAAGACGTGAATTTGATGAGTTACTGGGTGGTTGCATTAATTCAGTTTACTCATTGGATTGTACTCACTGTGACCATCATGAGTGTGACCAAGAGTTTTGCTCTAAGTGCGAAGCCAACATGGAGGAAAATAAACGCGGTTATCTCAAAGCTTGCCACTACGCTGATTTATTCGAAGACATCGAACAAAAACTCCGTAACGGTAAAGCGGTAACAGGCGTTTATTTAACTGAATTGAAACAGACGCTGTACAGCGAGCCCGAAGTGGTGAGTTGGCTGTGTACGTTTTATCTTCTTGATGCTGATGAGCCGCAAGCGGTGGTTCATTGGTTGAAAAAGACCATGCTGGACGCGCGTTTTGATGCACGCCTAGAGGCGCGTATTGAACAAGCGAAATTGAATTAACTATTAACCCAACCCACAGGGGACTCGCTCCCCTATGGCGGCGGCTCTCCTTATTTATTTTCGAGGAGAGCAAGATGGACAAACTCAATCTTTTACAGAAAAAAGCCCTGGCGCTTTTTTCTGTGGCGAGGGGCAGTGATATTTCACCACCAGAGCTGGCAAACGCTGGTTTTATGATGCGTGAAGGGCGCTTTTACCCCGTCGAAGACATTGAAGTGATCCAACAACGCCTTAGCCATGGTTTCATGGTGTGGGATGAATCTACCCCGTTTGTGAACACGCTGAGATTTCAGCGTCGCTCGCATTAGGGGCAACCCATAAACCCATAGAGGGGAATGCCTCCTCTATGGGGGCATTCCTTCTTTTTTACATTAGGAAGAAATGAGATGACTCAACTTATGGTGACGGTAACATTGGCCGGTGGGCAGAAAATCGATTGTGACGTCTCTAAACATCACTATCGTAATAACAAGCAAATCGCGCTCCAGTTATACACAGCCGATACAAAACGAAATGAAGCTTCGGATTCGTTTCCAGGAGAGCCTATGGGCACTCCAACGGTGTGTTTACCAAATAATCACTTCAACGAGAATGAAACGGCCATTAAAGATTGCGACGAGTACGCTGGATTTTTAGGCGCGCTTGAGCAAGCAGGAGTGGTTCGACGTACCACGAGAACCATTCATGGTCCGTATGTTTCGTACAACGTCGTGGAAGTGTTGATCTAACCGTAATGTAACCCATCCGACAGGAATCTCATTCCTGTCGGGGATTGGGGTTTTCTGTCTTTTTTGTTATAGTGTTAACAGAGAATAGGAATAGATAATGACGATGAGTAGTCCAAACGAATTTACCCAAAAAGATCTGATGAAGCATTTGCTCGATGTGTCACAACATGCCGTGACGCGAGAGCAGCTGCAAGAGACAGAGCGTAATCTGAATCGACGTATTGACGAAGTTCGTACTGAGATTGTGGATGTTCGTACTGAATTGAAGCAAGACATTGCGGATGTTCGAACCGAAGTTAAAGAAGTGCGTTCTAAGCTTGATCGATTGCAATGGGCGATTTGTGGAACCATCACTGTGGGTACAGTGACATTACTGTTCAAAGAGCAGATATTAATGGCATTGCTCTCATAAGCATTAGTCCCCAATGACCTAAACCAAACCTACTGACAGGAATCTCTATTCCTGTCGGGATTGGGGTTTTCTGTCTTTTTTGTTATTCTTATTTCATGAATATGGAGAAAGATAATGTGCGAAAAGCAAAAACGTATAGAAGAGTTGGAAAAAGAGAACGCCGAGCTTTACCAAACTTTGTCTAATACATACAAGCTTAATGCTGAAGGGCGAAAGTTCGAAGCTGAGCGAGAAAAGCTCAATGCCGAAGAACAAAAGTTTGAAGCTGAGCGAGAGAGGCTATTAATCGATACGATGAAAATGGTACGTGATATTAAATATCAACCGATATTACTTATCACGCCACTTGTCGTGTCATTGATCGCTTTAGTTGCTGCTATCGCTAAATAACCTCAATTCGACTTAACCTTAAAGCCTCTATCTTAGATAGGGGCTTTTTTAATTACATCGCGCTTTGCGCACCACCCACCAGGGATGTCTCCCAGGTGGGGCATCCTTTTATTTTTTTAAGAGGAACTGATTATGCCAAATTGGTGTGTCAACCAAATTCATATCGATGGGCCTGATTCTGATGCCATCATCGAACTCATGACCCAACCTAAACCACTGCTTCATCAACAAGCGTCACGCGCGGCGGCTAAGCTGTTTTTAGCCGGTGTCGGTGGGCTGTTAAAACCCACTTACCCGATGAGTTTTGAACTCTACCCAGACCTTGTTCGCGAGGTCGGAAGTTCAACACCAGAAAATCGTGCGTTTACAAAGTTTGTCACGTTAATGAAACAACCCGATGTGGCACTCAATGAGGAGGTCTGCCAGTGGCTGTTGGCGCTTTTTGATCAAAGCGGCCTCAAGCAGCGTTATTGGGGTGACTTACCTAAAGCCGCCAGAATGAAGATGGCACCCTTGCTAAAAAAGCAGGCCTCAGATTGGACAGGACTCTATTTTCGTCGATTACCACTCGATATTGTTTGGGCAAAGCTGGATTTACCTGAGCCAGAGCAAGCGTCTAAGAACTTTTCTCTTAGTGCGTTAGCGCCGCCGATGTTATTGGTTGAGCTCAATGGCTTTAATGGTGGTTTGTTTTCTCGCGATAGCCAAACTCCATCGGGGTATCACGATAACGTTGAACGCCTTGGCACGAAGTGGGATCGAGTCTCTGTTTTAGAGGTTGGCGAGAATCAATTGGAATTTGATACCGCTTGGTCTCCGGCGATACCACCGATAGAGGTGCTAGCGCGTCGTTTTCCAAAGACCACGCTCACCCACTTCTTTGCTGAATGCGGCTGCGCCTTTGCCGGTTACGTTCAGTATGTGAACGGGGAGAGCCATGAAGAGATTTGGGAAGACCTGGTGTTTTCTGAGCAAGAGAACGAGGAGGGCTATTACGACGTGGTGGGGCCTGACTACGTGCTTGAGCATTTCTCTCACTATGGAGGGTGATGTTGATGCAGATTATCTATGTATATGATGATGAAGGCACCATGGCACTGGCCAAAATAACGGAAAGTCAATCAGCGCAAGATGCTGCGATCGATGTGGTTGAAGCGGTGGTGAAGTGGACAAAAGAGTTCGGCTTCTCGGTTTACTCTCACAGCGAGTGCTGTGCGCACCTTCAAGAATTGGAGCAGTTAAAGCTGCAGGTGAAAAACCATGAGGTTGATGTCCATCAAACCGACTGGTTTCGTAGCATGTTGGGTTTTACCTTTTCGGTTAAAAATCCTGAGAGCGACGAGGTTGAGTGGCCGACTTGCAAAAAATATCGAGAAGAGGAGGTGTTACCGGATGAACAAGGTCACTGTTCATTGTGTGGCAGTCTTATGAACAATAAAGGAGAGTGTCTGTATCAATGAACAAGGGAATTGACTTAACGCTTTAACATCAAACGCCAGCGATAAGCTGGCGTTTTTGTTTCTACTGTAAATGTAAACCTCTACTTGAGGTTTAATGCTTAGCAGTTAAAAAACCAGTAATGATATCACAATTTAAAAAATAAATACTCGTTAAAAATACATCCACCAATGTATTTCTAATCGAGATTTTCCTCTTGCCTTTTTGTTAGCGTGTCGGGGTCTTTTATTGTCAGGAGAATGATATGCAAACGCGCTGGCTCATGTTGTCTTTTGCAGGCTTGTTGGCCGGGTGTCAAACCCCGCCTGAGCCTGTAGAGACGCCGCCACCCCCATTAAATATTCGCACCGCCCCCGAATTATCGGGCAGCAGCGTGCAAACCTCACGTTATGTCATTGAACGCTCGGCAGGCGAGCAAATGACCGACATCTTAGGCGTGCCGATTGAAGCTCGTTTACCCGTAATGAGCAAAATGAGCATCAAAGACGGTGTCGAGTTTTTATTGTCAGGCAGTGGCGTGTCGCTGCGCACTCCAACGTCTTACGCTGAAACGCAGCTCTATGCGCAGCCGTTGCCTTTGGGTCATACCGATATGGGGCACATGAGCCTTCGACAAGCCTTGCAAGTCATCGGTGGTCAAGCGTTCTCGCTTGAGGAAGATGTGGTTCGTCGCAATGTGGGCTTTCGACTTAAGTACGGGTACGAGTGGCATGCGCCCAAGCCTGTGACTGGATTTTCAGAAGGTAAGTCTCCTCTGGCGGGGACGGTGAAAGCGAACAAGGTGGCGTCGACATCGTCTATGTCCTCTTCCCCAAAAGACGCGCCGCCAAGTGTTGTCATGACCCCGCAACTGAAAAAGTCGCTGGCATCGAAAAGCACTTCATCAGAGGCGATGTCCAGTTTTGAGGATGACAATGATGCGTTTTTCGCCAGCGATATGCAGGTTAAAGCCTCGTCAACTTCAAAAGTAAAACCCACACCGTCTAAGTCGTCTGTGAAGAAAAAAACGCTCACCACTTATCGCGTCCATGCTGGAGAAAGCTTTCGCAGCGCCTTAACCCGCTGGGCTTACAAACATGGCGACCAACCTCTGGCGTTTGCTCAAGATGAGGCATTTTTGACTGCTTTGGATGAAGCGGCCACGCAAGATTTTATTCGAACGGGCTCACTGTCGGGTGCTGTGAAAGCACTGTCGGCCTCTAATCCGTCTCTCAATACGTTAACGCTGTACTCAAACACACTTTCGAAGCTGTTGACCTTTCATCCGTGGAAAGGCGAGCGCGTGACGACCTTAATGGTCTCAGGTGACACATTGAAAGCGGCGACTAAGCAGGTCACCGGGCATTATGGCTGGCGCTGGGATGAAAAATCGTCTTGGCCTGTGGCTGACTTTACCTTCACGCCTTATCCATTGGTGACCATCGATGGGGACATCAGCATGGCCATGACCACGTTGCTCGGTCCCTATCCACTCAAAGCGCAGCGCCTAGATGCGACTAAAACTATTTACATCAAAGAGGTGACGCCATTATGAACCTATTTCGTCTCTCGGGTTTTCAATCCTTCTGTCTCATTGGCGTGCTCTTAACGCTCTCAGGGTGTGAAACCCTTGGGCTCAATGAATACGACAAGCGCAATGATGAGTCCGCCTCACTGCTCAGTGACATCGAGCGCCACCGACATCGTGAGTCTCTCAAAGTCGAGCGCATTGAGCAGCCCCCGGCCAGCCTGATACCGATAGAGCGCCGCACCGATACCGACTATCTGAGTAAGACCGTTCGTGTCAGCACGCCCGCGTCGGGCTTGCCACTGAACATGGTGCTCAGCGATGTGTTGTCACCCCTTGATAAACAAGCGTGGTTTGGGGCGGGCGTGAGCCCGAATACGCGCGTGCGTATTCAGCATGATGGCTCACTGTCAACGTTACTCAATGATATTGAGCGTCAGCTTAATGTTGGCTTCACCCCAAAAGGGGACACCTTGAACGTCGAACGCTTTGTGTCTCGCACGTTTGAACTGGAATTGCCGCCAGGGATGCTCAGCGACCAGATTGGCAGCGGTGAAAGCAGCGAAGGCGGAGACGATGAGGAAGCCTCTGCGAAAGTGGACGGGCAATACGTCACCTTGTCGAGCAGCAATGTGGATGTGTTTGGGGAAGTGGCGCTGGGCGTGAAAGCATTGCTGCAACTCGACCCGGATTTAACCGGAGAGGGTGATGCGCAAGAATCCTTAGTGGGCTCTGTGCAAGCGGTGCCGTCCCTGTCTCGCTTAGTGGTACGCACCACGCCAGGGCGTATGCGTGAAGTGGTGGCGTTCGTTTCGCAGTCGAAACAATCGCTGACGCGCCAGGTGGCCTTGGAAGTGCAAGTGCTTGAGTTTCGCTCCAACCTTGGCCACGACCGAGGGATTGACTGGAATATCGTTCGCGATATCGGCGGCGACAACAGCCTGAGCTTTTTCATTCCTGGCACCAGTTTGGTTTCTGGCTCATCGAGTCCTGGGTTTGCGTTTACCGGCGGCGGTAAGTGGTCCGGCTCGACGGCCTTGATAAATGCATTGAACCAGCAAGGGCAGGTATCCACGGAAACGCCTATTACGATATTGGTGCAAAACCATCAAACCAACCACATCACACAAGAGCGCATCATCGAGTTTGTTGAAAACATCAGCTCAGACAGTGATGAGGGCGTTATCACCACTGATACGGAGCGTGGTAAGCGCAGTGAAGGCGTCGATTTCATTGTCGTTCCGAACATTCAGCGCGACCACGTTTACCTTCGAACTTCGGGCATGTTAACCAAAATTGAATCGCTGGAGACGCAAGAGGTGGGCGGTGAAACCTTGGTCTTCCCACAAATGCGTGAAGCCAAAATCAACTTTGCCAACAAGCTCAAATACGGACAAACGATTGTGGTGGCCTCAGTGTCACAAATCGACACCACGACAGAAGAAAGTACCTTCCTGGGTATCCCCTTTTTAGGCGGTAACAGTGCGGTGAAACAGCGCGTCGATACGCTGGTGCTCCTCACTCCACGGAGGGCGGACGGATGATGGAATTACTGTCTCTTCCCCATCACGGTCACGCAACTAAGACGATTCGTCGCCTGAAAAGCCGTAGCCAGCAGCCTTATCAGTACGTGTCGCAGCGTGGTGACTGGGTCTGTCTGTATGGCAGTGATTGTGAAGGCGTGGCGCGCAGTGAATGGTGGCTCGATGTGCTAACCGCGCGCGGCTTGCTCGATGAGCAAGAGGCTGATGAGCAAAATGTCACGATTATCGAGAGTATCGGAGACCTGTGGCACGCGACCTTGATAGACGCGGGTGTGGTGCGCCAAATCTGGACTGATGCGCACTATCACTTGTGCGCAGCAAATGCGGGCACCTCACACATCTTCTTGGTTGAGTCTTCAGAGGCTTTGTCCGTGGATGAAAACCATGAACGCATCGCACCGCCAAGCAACCAAGAGCTGAGCTTACTGGAGCTGTACCGGTTAACGCCACCCGCTCAACCCTTAAACAATCGCAGAGTGATAATTGGAGTGAGCGTGTTGCTCGCCGCAGTGATCGCTTTAACGCTTTATGTTCAGCGCTCTGACTCTAACGAGCCTGCGACTTCTCAAGTGAGTCATGAGAGCGTCTCGCCTGAGTTAAAAGCGCTCCCGCCATGGGGAATGTATCGCTTGGTACTGTATGAAACGGTCAGCGCGCAGACGGTCATGGAAGGGGCGCTATTGAGCGCGACTCACTTTGCCCTGCTACCTCCTGGTTGGAAAACCAAAGGCTTGACTCAACAAGGCGCAGAGCTGACGGCCACTATTGAGCGTGAGCCTAATGGCCTTATTGGTGTGTGGCAACAATGGCTGCGTCAGCATGACTCGCTTTCTTTGTTTTTGAGCAGCGATGGGGACCAACACACGCTGCGTTTACCCCTCGCGTCTGGATTGCCTTACTGGCAGTCACACGTGATGCCGATGCAGCCGACAGACCAGCGCTTACAAGACGCGCTCGTGACCATGGGTTTTATCGCGCAGCAAAGCAGTGATAAGTCATCAAGCACTTGGCAAAGTAAAACATGGGAGGTGACGCATCAAGGGGTGAGCGCATCAGAGCTTGATACCCTGGCGGCGCTGTTTGCGGTCATGCCACTCTCGATGAAGGCGCTCACGCTGACACCGGTGAGCCCACATCGTTGGTCACTCTCTTTTTCCATCACTTTATATGGAGGTCTCTAATATGACCCTTCCCCCAGTCAAAATTGGTCTCATCGCCCTGTTGGGCGCGGCGGCCGTAGCCATGGGCTACACCACGTTATTTCCTGACGTTGAGTCCGAGTACGCGGGTGCGTCCGCGGAGCACACCGAGCAAGACAACCCTATTGAGTGGGGTAGTGAGGCGCCCGCTTCAACGTCTTTATCAACATTAACCGCAGAGGCGCCGATGGCTCTGGAGCAGTCTGTAGAGGCCGTCAGTGAGGGTTTAGCTCAGCAAATGGCCAAACTCAATCTTGAGCCAGAGTCGGTCGCACCCCTGCCACCTCTTAGCGACGATATTGAGACGTACCTTAATAAGCTGTCTGAGCTCAACATGGCGACGCTTGATGCGCAGGTGCGTGAGCAAAATTTACGCTCGCAACCGGACAGTCTGGAAACCGAGTTGAGCCTCATCGGCGCCCCCGTCAGCGTGACCCCGGTGGTGAGTACGTCTTCAAGAGCGTCAAAGGAGGTGCAAACCGCCGGCTTGATGTTGGGCAGCCTTGTGCAAATCGACAACGGCGCGTGGCAGGCCCGCATTAACGTGCATGGCCGTTGGCATAAAGTGCAAAGAGGCACCGTGGTCGGAACCTTGTCGATTATCAGCGTGAGTGAGCAAGGCGTTCGTTTACGTGATAACGGCGCGCCGCGCTTTCTACGCATGGAGGGTTTTTGATGAATGAATCCAGACATGACCTGTCTTTATTGCACGACCAAACCTTACTTGAGCTGTGCATCGAAGATGGCCACACCATTGTGGATGAGGAGGGGGTGATTTGGGTGGACTGTTATGACAGCCCAAAACACGCTGATATTCGCCGTTACGTACAAGAGACGGAATCGCTCAGTGGCGGGCGCTTTTTTGCTCGTGCCCCGATGGTGAAATTAACCGATGAAACGCGTGTGCAAACCTTACTAGATATGGCGCGCACGCTACTTAATCAAGAGACGCAAGCCGCGTTGGAGTCGGCCTATGGCGATAAACTGACGCAGCTTTGCCAAGCCGCGGTGGAGGTCAAAGCCTCAGACATTCACCTTGAAGTGCATCGCAACAGTACTCAGATTTTACTGCGCGTGGATGGGCGCCGTGAAAGGCTCAAAACCTTTGCTGGCGGGGAGAGCGCTGAGCGACTCGACCGGGCGATGGGTCAATCCTTAGCGGCGTACACGTTCAGCTTAGGTAACTCCAACTACTCTCCTAGGTTGCCACTTAATGACCGCTTTGAACTCCCTTGCTCCGTCACAAAGCTGGATGAGGAGGGAGAAAGTCACCGTGTCACTATTATGGTGGAGTGGCGCGTCGCGATGATGCCGCTCAGTCACGGCATTAAATTGGTACTGCGTTGTTTGACGCCCCTTGGGGAGCCTCTCACGCTTGATAATATGGATTTGTTGCCTGCTCAACGTGATTTGCTGGAAAGTAAAATGCAGCGCCGCTCAGGCATTATTGTGCTCACCGGCCCCATGGGCTCAGGAAAAACCTCGTTAGTGTACGCCTTGTTTGACACGGTTGACCGCGTGGCGCGTTGCTGCCATACGCTCGAAGACCCGATTGAGTTTGAACAAACGGGCATCACGAAAACCTTGGTTGAGCCCAAGCGTGAGTTGGTCGATGGCTCGGGGCAATACCTGGACTACACCTTCTATGCCCTAGAGCAGCTTCGTCAAGACATCGACATCACCTCGTTTGGTGAGCTTCGAAGTCATGACACCACCAAAGAGTTTACGCGCAAAGGCGAAACGGGTGGTTTAGCCCTCTCGACCTTGCACGCCAACAGCGCGCTAGGGGTGCCGGCTATTTTTATTGAGCAGCTCGGCATTCCGTCTTCCATTGTTTCGGCGCCAGGATTGATGCAGCTCTTTACCCATCAAAAGCTGGTGCGAAAGTTGTGTCCGCACTGCGCCTTAACCCTGGATGAAGCGAAAGCGGTCTATGACCATCACGATGAGCAAGCCGCTTATCAAACCAAGTTGACTCAAGTTTCAACGCTGTTACCCGAGGCGCATCATCAAGTGCGCGTAAAGCATCCTGCTGGCTGCGAGCATTGCCGTCAAACGGGTGAAAGTGGCCGTTTGTTGGTGTTGGAGCTTATCGCCATCGAAGATGCGGACCGCGAGTTCATCAAAGCGCAGGACTATTTGGGTTGGAGTCGTTACCTGCAGACGCAAGGTTGGCCCGATATTCGTCGCCATACCCTTCATCGTATCGCCCTTGGTCAAGTGGACGTTGCGTCCGCCTCTGAGCAAGTGGATGGCTTGATGCCGGTGTCCTCTCAATCTTTATATCAACAAATCGGTCAAGAGATGGATGAGCAGGCGAACGCAGACCAAACGGAGGTCAATCATGTCGGTGTCTCTTGAACAGTGGTTGTTTGACAAAAAAGACCAAACCGCCCTCCTTGAGCAGTGGCGTACCTGCGCGCAGTACGGCATGACCACCAAGGATTTTTGCCAAAAGCTGGCAAGCAGTGGCTCGGGGAGCACGCAAAAAATTGGTCAAGCGGGTCTAAAGGCGCCTGGGGAAGGCAAACGCTTTACCGATGTGCTCAGTGGCTGGCTTTCGCCCGTCGTGGTGTCAACCCTCGCCATTGCTGAGCAAAACGGTCAGCTCAAAAGCGGCTTAGACATTGCCATTAAAGAGCTCGAAGGCGGTCAAGGCGTGATGAAGTCTCTATTACTCATGATGGCCTTTCCACTGCTGACTTTGCTGGGACTTGGCGTATTAGGCGTGTACATCAGTGGTGAAATCATTACGACTGCGGGTCTTGAACACTCGATGGCCAGTCAGGTTCGAGAGACGGTTTCAGGGCCGGGACTGGTGGCGCTGAGCCTCTTCATTGGCTCGCTGGTTATTCAAGCGCTACTCATGCCGATATGGACAGGGCAAGGGCGCGATATGGCCGATAACATCTGGCCATTTTGCGACTATCGCATGGCGGTAGCGGGCAACCTTTTGTCCACGCTCGCCAATCTGTCACAAGCGGGCATGAGCCTCAAAGCTGCCATGACGGAGGTGGACGCTTATTCGTCTCGCTATTTGAAGTCTCACCTCAATCAAATGCAGCGCCAGCTTGAAACCGAAACCAACCCAGGGCGCGCGCTCGATACCGGGCTTTTGCTCCGTGACGCGCAGGTCAACCTGAACGTGATGGGGGATATCGCTCCGCTTTCGACCTTGCTGGAAAAAAGCGCCGAGCAACACCACCGCCATTTATCGAAAAAAATGGCCACGCTGAAACTCATTGTCCCAAAAGTCATTTTAGTTTTGGGTATCTTGCTGCTCGCCGCCCTGGTGGGCAGCGCCATGGCATCCCTTTTTATCTCGATACAACTCTAAGGAAACACAACATGAAACGCATTCGTTCAAACCCAAACCAACAACGTGGTATCAGCCTGATTGATTTCATCATGTACCTCATCCTGGCCGTTTTTCTCTTTCTTGGCATCGTCAAACTCTACAACATGGCAACCGCTTGGTCGGCGCAAGCCAATACCGTCTCGGCGGTCACGCAAATCAAAGCCGGCGCGGAGAAAGTCAAAAGCGTCAATCACAGTGGTACTGGCATGAGCAAAGTGTGCAGTGCCACCCGCAATGCGGTGTCCTCCACGATTTGTGGTGATACGCGTGATGGCGTTGGCACCAATGAATATGGCGGGAATTACACCTTGACGGTCGATAGCGCGAACATGCAGCGCGTGAAGGTGGGCATCACCAACATCGATACGCAATACATCGATGACTTGGCCGATACGCTCGCTAAATTGAGTGCCGGTAACTGTAACAGCGCCGCCAGCTGCGCGACCTTAGCCGTCTCTGGCAACGTCATCACTGTGACACTGTAAGGAAATGATATGAATATTACCTCCCTCACACTAGCCAGTACGCTGCGCACCTTGGCCATGTTAGGCGTCGTCACTGGCCTATTGCTGGCGTACAACGGTGCGCGAGAAAAAGCGTTGTTTAAGCAAACAACCTCAGCGGTCATGCAAGCGATGGATGAGCAGATACGCAGCGAAACCGAGCGCACTGGCTGTCTGCACATACCGATTGACGACAACATCAATACATTGGTCAGTGAGGGATGGTTGGATGCGAGCATCCGGGATAACAGCCCTTGGTCGCTCGATATTGCCTATCAGGCGAGCCGCAACAGCGGCCGCGTGATAGGTAAGCACCTCACGTTGACGGCGCACTCCAGTCAGGAGGCAACTCGCCTTAACGAACTGGCTCAAACCGTGATAGGCAGTTGGCAATTTCAGGGGCAAACCTTAAAGATACTTGAAGTCGTTAAAGGGCCAACCGATGTATCACGCATGGAGTTTGACCCAGCTACGGCGTGTTTTGCTTGGTAAAGATAGGCTTGTCGAATAAAGGAATGAATGATGAACAATAAAATGAAAACGCTCTTATTTAAAACGAGGCCAATGATGAACCAAAAGACCAAAATGGGACTGTATTTTTTGTTAGGTTGGGGGATCGGTCTACTGACCGGTGTGAGTGTTGGCATAAATCAGAAATTGTTCATCAATCTCATTACTGAACAGCCACCCGCTGTAATGTCTCCATCCTATATTGATGCAATAACCGTAGTACCTGCCATTACGACGGAGAGCTTCGCTGATGAATAGTGCCTTCAAACAACGCGGTGTGGGGCTCGTCGAGTTCATCCTTACGCTCGTACTCAGTCTGATTATTTTTATAGCAGCCTTACCATTTTATAACGACTACCAAACTGACAAGAAAGCGAAAGCTTACAGTGAGCACATAAGAGGACTGATAGAGCGCATTCATCAATATCAATACTACAAAATCACCGAAGAAGGTGTCGATGCGACCAGTAAAGCGAGTTGGCCAGCAACGTTGGATAACCTCATGAACGACTACCCCGAACAATACTGGGGCAGTTGCACGATTGACCAAGAACTCAACAGTGAATGTAAGTTGCCAGATTATGTGCCGTGGAGCCATTCGCGTCTGAGTACTTACTTTTACACCGACCTTACGCACATACCGGCATTTAACGAGCATTTAGTCATTCGCATTCCTCTTTCTGAACTGGCTTCAGATCCGAAAGAGTGGACACGTTACTCAAATGTGTTGATTGACATTCCAGGAGCTGAGCGTGCAGGTAATGATATCCACATTACCTTGCGTCAAGCGACGTTAGCACTGATGTACGAAAACATTGTCATGCGCGATGGGAGCGCCACATTAACAGAGGATTGGGATGTGGGCGGTCAGCACGGTATTACGAATGCGAAAGACTACACGATTGCCGGCAAGGATAAGGATGGTAAAGATCGTCAAATCTCAGTTGCAAGAGGTTTGTCGACTAAACAGTATGCAAATGATGGAAATAAAATAGAAAAACCTACTTGTCCAAGCTCTCTAGCTCCGCATATTTGGATGAGCGTTGCACGCACCAATGTTACAGCCGATTATACGGCAACAGGCTCCGTCATTCCTAATTCAACGGACAACGGTAAATATTGGACTATAACAGTCAAGCAGCGCGTAATAAAAAATGACACTGGACAAGCTTACATCAATAACGGGGCGACAGTGCTCGCGGAAACCACATGCCAATAACTCACGACATAAAGGAAGAAATACAATGTTAAAAAAAAGCATGACAACACTCTTATTCACTGGAGTCTTTAGTGCCTCCGTGTCGGCGAAAGTCACACTTGACGATGCGAATACCGATGCTGAGTGGTACGCCCAGCAAAATGCCCATTTGTCAGATACATTGTTGCCAATGCAACCCGATGAGTTTGACCAGAATGCAAAAAGCGGGGCGAATCAACTTGGTATATGGGTGAAAACTTCAAGCAGTGTCACGCAATGGGAAAATGCGGGGGCGTATGCTCAAGTGATTTCACCAAATGCCACAGGACAGTCGTGCATTAAAGGTGCGAAAGCGTTAATTTCAAACCAATATACCGGTAGAGAATGTACATCATACAACTCGAATGGAACTATATGCACTGGTTATAAAACAACGGTAATAACACCTACAGACTCAGGTTATAAAGCCGAGTGTCAATAAACGAACTTTCGATCATATAAGGACGTTTTTAGTCGTAAAGATCATAAGTAAATGCAAACAATTACAAGGAAACAGACCTCTTTTGATGGTATAATGAACGCCAACTTACAGAGGTCTATTTTATGAAAAAAACATGGATATCTTTAGCTTTTTTAACCTTGTCGGCACCATCATTTGCTATTGTGAACGGCACGTCAGTTGATTGGTCACAGAACAACAACGCAGTTCAATTGGATTCTCAATTCATCGATTCAGAAGCGAATTGTACTGGGACATTAATTGCAGGTCGCTTTGTGCTAACTGCAGGGCATTGCTGGAAAGAAGGCTCTCCCTCGTACAGTGCCGATACCATTCGTTTATACTCTAATGACACTTATTCATTTACCCCGCATAAATTGGGTGAAAATTGGGGCGATGATGTGGCCCTGTTGGAAGTCGATGAAATTCTACCATACACACACTTCCAGGCCCTCATAGAAACCAATCCGTTAAATAAAGCTGGGGAGGCAATGACCATTGCAGGGTTTGGCAGGACGGCTCGCGCGCTCAATCAAGCTGACTTTATGGTTTCTAATCGGACAATTGAATTTGGGACTCAAACTCTGGAGGCTATTTTTTTAGGTACCTCGAACACGATACAAGGTGATTCGGGCAGCGCTTGGATAAACAATAATGAAATTATAGCCGTACACAAAGGGAGCGAAAATAGTCCAACATACGGTAGGCAAACCATGGGAACCAATATTGATACACCTAACGTGCGTCAATTTCTCACCGATACGGTTAACGGCTGGCACTATCCAAGTATTGTAAAAACATCGGGCGGTCAAGCGACCATTACACTGCAATCTCTGCACTCTGCACCGTTATCTCGCTCTGATATCTCTTCAAACATCATGCTCACAAACGGTACTTTAAATGTCGCAGGCAGTACATGTATTGATGCATCCCTTGCCAGTCTGAATGCGTTTGAAAAATGCACATTATTGGTTAACTTGGATGATGCGCAAAATGCAGACCTTTATCTTGGTCAAAACCAAGGAATTGATGAAGTTATTAAAGTTAATGGAACGATGCCAACCATTAAAGATGATAATGATGAGACCTTACCTCCAACAACGACACCTAGCTCAGGTAGTGGCGGCTCTCTCGGCTTTTTATCTCTACTTGGATTAGCTGTCTTCGTGCGCTTAAGAAAGAGACAGATCTGATATGGATTACAAAATTAACGATCCTGTGGTGTTGGAAATGCTCGATGGCAATGATTGGCGCGTAATACGCACCACTTACCGTCAAGCCATACGACTACTCAGAAAAACGCAGCATCGTGGGTATTTGTTGTACCACGAGGGCGCGCGGTGGGATGCAAAAGCCTGACGCTTTCACGCTGTTCAATTGTCGGCTTCATCTTGCCCCAACAAGCGGGGCTTATTGCCGTCAAAATGAACCTTATGGGATAATCTTGTGATACTTTTTGTCAACACACTCTTACTTTTCATTTTCCTACAGAGATTATTGACCTTCTCTCATGCCCCTTCCGCAAAGATAAATTTGATTAGGGGAATCAAAGGTGTCGTCATTTTAATGGTCGTCACTGTCTGGTTGATGCCGCTTCATCTCCCCTTATTCCTCCATGGCGGTGTTCTTCTTTTCTCTGTGTGGATAGGTTTTGGTTACAGTGTAAGGATCGCTTTGAATGAACTCACCTTACTCAAGCTAACCCCGTCCTTAAAGAAAAACCAATACCATGTTCACCTTTCAACGGCGATCTATCCTTTTACAAG
Source organism: Vibrio sp. 1F279 (assembly GCF_041439815.1). Taxonomy (NCBI): domain Bacteria; kingdom Pseudomonadati; phylum Pseudomonadota; class Gammaproteobacteria; order Vibrionales; family Vibrionaceae; genus Vibrio; species Vibrio sp. 1F279. The sequence goes on from NZ_JBGOOU010000026.1 coordinate 63,118, forward strand.
AGATACGTACCAAGAGCTCGAACTGTTGATTGAACTGCTCCCCAAATACAGTGGGCAATCATTAATACTAACGTCACCTCTACTGAGTAAGCACGGCTCGTTCTTTAACATTGAACAATTAAAGCCACTCCCTGTGAGTATCGAGGCTTCTTATCATTCTTATTGGCGTTCACCGCTAGCGTTTCTGGTATTGTGTTATTACAAGTACATCCAGCGTGAAACTATTCTTATGCATTCCGATTTATCAAGGCAATGTCGAATACATTTAACGTTGCCTAGAGTCGATGGTGTCTAAAGAGGTGATATCAATATGAAAAACTTGGCTGGTCATGACATTTCCCTGTTTCTTTTTCGGTTTGTTCTTCATCGTAGAGGGATCAATTTTGTCATGAATGAGTCGATTGCGGAGGATTTATACCCAGAGACCGAGCTAAAACTCAAACCTATCGTACACGCCTGCTCTGAAACTCTCTTGCGCTATAAAGACCAATGTTGCGGGGAAACCATCATGGACGGTAATCTATTGGTGGATGGCGACTTTGAAGTGATGCTATCACCAGGGCTGGGCCGACATTTCATTCTGGAAGAGAAAAAGAACCTTTTCTCTGATGCTCATGAGATTGCTAAGTTGCTGATGGATGTGATGGACAGGCGAACGATTGAGATTGACTCTGGGGAGTATCTAGGTCCCCAAGCCGTGATCAGCTCTATCGGTCGTATGGGAATGAACCTTCAAGGGCTTGAATCGTTGGGGAACCGACAACAAAACACCTTTATCACTCAACTTCCTCAACTCACCAAGGATGTCCTTCCCGATGGAGTCAATGCTAGAGTCAGCTATGATCATCGTGGACATTGCATGATGTTTTTACACGATAACTTCGGCGTGATAGGAAAGGTCGTACTGGTTGATGGATCCATGCCTAATATCATGGCTGAATTATCTAAAGAGCGCTCAGAGCATGTTGATATCAAAAAGACACTGATGGAACAAATCCTTACCGCGATTGAAGTTGAGTTAATCAATCAAGTTTCGTCGTCGAGCTCTACCTTGCGTTATTAAACAATATCGAGCGGTTAGGAAAGGAAGTGCGAAGTATTTTCTTTTCTGACTGCTGTGCAGGTAGGGCGCAGCCCGTAGGACGGCATAGAGTCCTGTTAAAAATGGTCAGGAGCTGCATGATCAGATAGATTCGTTTATTATGTGCACCATCCACTGTTAATAACCTCACCTTTATGCCCACGACCAAACCTAGCCTAGTCAAAGCCAATTTCAAACGATTCATGCGTAAACCCAAATTACGTATTGAAAAAGCACAATCCCTTGAGGATTTACTTAACTGCGCGGCTTTTGGAGTTCGCTGTAAAATGAACAAGCTTTCGATTAAGGTAAAAGACGGACATTTGGTCCCGCACCAATACACCCAAGGCAAAACTAAGCCCTAGTCGGTCTCAACCCACAACGCTTACCCCTTTCGATGCAACAAAAGATGAATCACTTCATGTTCATCCACATGGTCGACTTCCACGCGATAAATGCCATTGGCCTGCACCGCTTCAATAAGTGCTTTCAACCGTTCGGTTTTCACCGTCATAGCCAGCGGCTTGATTTGGTTATTGTCTTCATCAAACCCATTCTCAATGCCTTTCTCTTTCATATAGAGCGTATCCCTTTCAAGGTCTTTTTCTATGTCTTCCAGCATCGAGGGGAATTGATGCTGTTCAAATAGACCACTCAGCATGATGTAGAGTTCATCCGCTTGTGAAAATTTAGCCTGGTACTCAAGATTCAGACGGTTCACATCCCAAAGCTTGCGCTCTAAGTTGCCAGTTGGACTGCGGCCAATGCTGAGCATGGTTTTGATTTCAGGTTTACACGTTGAGAACTGAGGCTGTTTGACTTTTGGTTTGATGAATTTCACGAGACGTTCATTTCTTCTTTTCACTGTCCAGAACCCACCTTGCTTGCTCATGGTGCAATAGAGGGCAAGCAGCGCGTGGGTCGCGAGTGCATCAAGGGCTTGATAGTGTTTCAGGTTTCGGCTCATACAGTCATTTTATCTGTTCAATTAAAGCAAGAGTTTACCAGAAAAGAGCCCAAATCAATTGAGGTTGCTCGCTTTAAATTAAAAAAACCAATAATGATAGCATAGTTTTAAAAAATAATACTCGTTAGAAATACATCCACCAATGTATTTTTAATCAAGATTTTCCTTGGGTGTTTTTGCTACGGTCGTCCCATCACTGACAACCGTAGGAGCGAGGTGTGAAATTCACTCTCAAAACGTTACTTAGAGGGCTACTGTTTAGCCTGTGGAGCCTTATTTTAAGCGCCGCTTGCCTGTTCGCCTATCAGCAGGTTTTCTCACCGGTTCAACAGGAAAGCTTTGACTCGCGATTGGACGCACTGCATCAAAGTTTGGTGTTGGCGATGAATGAAAGCCGCGACAAGGAGCGTCAAGCGCGCATTGAGGCGCTGAACTCATTGCAATTCGCGCTTGATGGGTTAACCCAGCGCATCGATGAGCAACAGGGTGAAATCACCGAGCTCATCAACACACAATCCAATCAAGGCGCTCGTTTGGATGAATTGGGCTTAGACAGCAAAAAGCTGGAAGTATTGGAAACAAAACTTCAACGCCTCTCTCGTCAATCCACAACAAAACATGCGCCCCCCGTGCGTGCCAAACCTGTCGTTAAGCCCACCGTAAAGACGCCGACCATTACCGCGCCTTTTGTCTTATTTGATGTGCAAACGCGGGGCCACATCCCGTTGGCGATTGTCGGTAAGCCTGGTGCCAGCACACTGGCAGAGTTATCCGCCCTTCAAGCAGGTCAACATTATCTCGGCTGGAAAATCACCGCCGTCAACGAACAGCACATCGAGGCGCTTTACAAAGGCCAACGTACAACGTTAACGGTCGGGGAGGGGTAAGGATGAAGATGAAGATGAAGATTTCCATCTTATGGGTAATGTGCGCATTACTGCCAATTTTTTGGGTAGGGGCAACAGAGCTTGAGCGCAATCAGGCCTCACAAACCAACATTGAACATAACCAATCCCGCTCGCTGAGCGTCTCGCAAGACGCTCAATATTGGCAGTTAAGTCAAGCGGACTGGGCGCGCTATGAGCAATTAATGCAAAGCCCACTCACCTATGACATGCAAGAAGCGAGTCCCCTAGAAGTCTTAGCTCAGTTTGCGCGCAGTGATACTGAACGTGCGCGTTTGGCTGAGCGTTTGGTCGCGTTTGATAAACAACGTACCGATGGCTTGTTGGCGCTGGAAGTGGCGTATCGCGCCGCGTGGGCGCGGCTCTATCCTAACTTGAAGCCGATAGGGCCACGATTGCCAGAGCGCGTCGCCCTGTTTGTTCGCGCCAAGTGCGACACCTGCGTCGATGCACTTAAGCAATGGCGCTCTCATGGTGTGGCCGTGGACGTATACATGCTCGGAGGTGATGACAAAGCGTTGCAAGCGTGGGCCTCGGTCGCCGGGGTGCGCCACGGTGATGTCGAGAAACAGTGGATAACGTTAAATCACGACACGCGCGCCTTATGGATGACCTTGGCTAAAGGCAAACCTGTGCCCGTGGCCATTTCAGAGCAAGGGGAAGGCCAATGGTCGGTCGTGGCGTTGCCTTAATCATAAGCCTGTGGTGTTTCAGCGCTCAGGCGGCTATTCCGCCGCTGTATCAGAAGGTCGCCGCTCAGCACGGGATTCCCGCGAGCGTCCTATATTCCTTGGCGCTCGGCGAAAGCAAAACCCAACTGCAAAGCGGCGCAATTCGCCCTTGGCCTTGGACGCTCAATGTCAAAGGTCAATCCTATTTCTACGCGACATACCCTGAAGCGTGCCAGGCGCTGCATGGCTTTTTGAAATACACACAGATGGTGGATATTGGCCTCACGCAGCAAAACTGGCGCTGGCAAAAAGACCACTTTAACCGCCCGTGTGAGGTCTTCGACCCTACGGTGAACCTCAATCACGCCGCTGTCTTGCTCAACGAAGGCATGCGTAAACACGGCAGCTGGGTAAAAGCGGCCGGGTATTTTCACAGGCCAGGCGGGGGCCAGCCTGCTCGGCGCTATGAAGCCACCTTTGCCCGTCACTTACAACAATGGAGTCCCTCGTCATGAATCGCCGATTAACACTCATCACTCTACTCTTGTTGCTCAGTAGTCACGCCTTATCGGCCGCGGATTTATTGCAAGGCATGGTGCCGGTGAGTACGCCGCAGTTAACCCCTGGCAAGGTGGAACGACGCACGCTCAAACAAAGCGTGAGCACGCCTTTGTTTATCGTTGGGGATGACGCTTTATCCCATCACTGGCTCAGTGCTAAGCGGGACTATCTAGCGAGCATTGGCGCCATGGGGATGGTCGTCAATGTGCAGACGAAGGCGGGGTGGCAGCGGTTTAAGCGCTATAACTTAACACTCTACCCTGTGGCAGGCCGTGACTTTGCCGCCGCTTTTGGCCTTCGCCACTACCCGGTACTCATCGAGCGCGGCGAGCTCAAACAATAATAATTCACGACTTTTAATGAGGACAGCGCCTATGCCGACCCACGCTTTATCTTACGCAGATATTCAGCGCGCGATTAACACCACCCATCAAGTGCTAGAGAGTAAGACGCTAGCACCAGTGATTCTTACGCTCGCCCAACAAAGCCAGGCACACAACGTAAGTCCTGAGCGCGCTTTAATGATGCTATTAAAACCTCAAGGAGACGATGATGAGCATTAACAGTGACAACCCCTTTGCCCAGCGCTGCTTACCTCCAAAGCGCCTTGAACTTCCGTCAGCTAAAAAGGTAAGTACTCAAGCCAAAGAGGCGCATCAAGTGAAGCGCCGCATTGAAATCCTCGAAGAGCGCTGCGCCTGGCAGCGAGAGTGGGGAGTGACGCTAGATGATGAGATCTTGCAATGAGTGGTTACGCCGAAGGTCTGCTTCGCCCTGCTGATGAGCTGCTGAGCGCAGCTATGTTTAGCATGGCCGCTATCGTGGTGGTCATCGCCCCACAAGTGTTCATGCTGGCCTCTGTTTTCGCGCACCCGCTCGGTTTTTGCCTTGGCTTGTGCGCGCTGATTCGCCTTAAGCAAGGGCTCTCCGTGCTCGGGTATCGCAAGCGATTACTTCGTATGCCCTATTGGGCGATGAACTCCGATGACATGCCGGTGTATCAAAACAAGGTTTTTCTCGGTAAGGGATTTATAGTCCTGCCTCGCCATGCTCAGCGCCTTTATGATACGCGTCAAATCTGGGCAGAGCGCTACGTCACACCGTCTAAACTCTATCGCTTTGCGCGCACCATGGAAGCCAAGTACGAAGGCAAATGGATAGAGCGCTTTTGGTCTGGGAAACGTGTGATAGCCAGGGCTGGTAAAGGCTGGGGTATCATTAACACCTTTCTTAGTGCCATCAACCCGGTGAAACCTTTACCCCCGGTAGGGGGCGACTCTCGAATGCACGGCATCGGCCTTGATGAAGAGGTCGATTGTTTATTGCCGAGCAGCGCGAGAGCGGGGCACACCTTAGTGCTGGGTACAACCGGGGTCGGTAAAACGCGCCTTGCTGAACTCTTGGTAACGCAAGATATCCGCCGTGGCGATGTGGTGTTGATGTTTGACCCTAAAGGGGACGCCGACATGCTGCTTCGCATGTACATTGAGTGCTTGAGAGCAGGGCGCCTCGATGAGTTTTATATCTTACATTTAGGGTATTCCGACCAAAGTGGGCGATATTCCCCCGTCGGCCGATTTGGCCGTATTACGGAAGTCGCGACTCGCGTTTCTGGTCAACTCGACGGCGGCGGCAACAGCGCCGCGTTCAAACAGTTTGCGTGGCGATTTGTCAATATCATCGCAAGGGCGCTGGACGCGCTCGGCAAAAAGCCCGATATGGCGGCCATTCAACGTTACGTGACCGCCATTGATGAGCTGTATGTCGATTACTGCGTGAAAAAGCTGCCCTCTTATCACCCCAAAGCAGCAGAATTGGTGACCGCGCTTGAAAGTAACGTCAACGAAAAAAACACCCCGCGTCACCTGCAGGGGCGCAGCGCTCGCGTGGTCGCCCTTGAAATGTATTTTGGCGCGCACCCCGCTGCAGACGATGTACTGGCCGGACTTCGAAGCGCCATCCAGTACGACAAAACCTATTTTGATAAAATTGTGGCCTCCTTACTGCCCTTGCTTGAAAAGCTCGGTACGGGTAAGACCGCTGAAATCATCTCACCGGTGCATACGCCCGCCGATGAGCGGCCCATCATCGATTGGCGCGAGGTCATCATGCAAGGGGGCGTGGTGTATGTGGGGTTGGATGCGCTTTCTGATACCACGGTGGCCGCTGCGTTCGGTAACTCCATGTTTGCTGACCTGTGCTCTCTGGCGGGGGAGATTTATAAGTTTGGTAACGCGCCGGGCTTTGCCAAGGTCAAGCCTCGCAACATCATGATACACGCGGATGAATTTAATGAGCTGATTGGTGATGAATTCATTCCTATCCTCAACAAAGCGCGCGGAGCTAAATTTGTCGTCACCGCCTACACGCAAACCGAATCCGATATTGAAGCGCGCCTAGGCTCGCCTGCAAAAGCGGCGCAAACCAAAGGTAACTTCAACAGCTTGATATGCCTTCGGGTTCGTGAGCAAAAGACCGCGCAAATCCTCACCTCCCGCATGGCAACCGTGACCATCAAAGACATTGTGCCCGATACGGGCGCCAGTGATGCGCCCGGCAGTCAGACCGGGTTTCATTCAAGCAATAAAGACACTTTGCAAAACAAAGAGGTGCTGCTGGTCAGCGATAACGACATCACCAATTTACCCATTGGCCAAGCCTACGCTGAGCTCGAAGGCGCCAAGATTTGGAAGCTTCGCTTTCCATTGCCAGGCAATGAAGGCGACCTCGAACTGCCAGAGGATATCCAAGCCTTAGTCGATGGGATGCTCCAAAAAAGTCAATCGGTCAAAAGTACGCACGACTGGCTGCACGACACCGAGCAGTTCAACAGCTGGATGAATAATGCCTACCTTGGGCTCGATGAAGATGAATCAAAGTCGCCTATTCATGAAGTGCAATAAAACCCAGGAGGCCTTGTGGCAGAAAAAACACCAAACCCACCCGTAAAGCGAGAGGAGCCGACGCCTTGGTATGGCCTGCCTTTTGTGGCTTTGGGGCATCTTTTCTGGATATGGGTGCTATTAATACTGATCGAGTGGTTCGCGCCTTTTTGGGGGCAAGTGACGGGGCAACACGCCAAAACCGTGTTAGTAGAGCACATCACCTTGCTGCAAAGCGATCAGCCGCATCTGGCGGCAAAGGTGATGGGACTGGTGAATGCGCTGAGTCAACGCATCGAGACTCTGCTTAGCATTGAGTTTGATGGGGCATTGGCTTTTGCGAACGTGTATTGGCACGGCGTGGTGTATGTCACCCTTGCGCTGTTTGTTCGCGTCGCGCTGCTTTTTTTTAGTTGGCCTTTGTTCTTACTGACCAGCTTTCTTGGGGCCTTCGATGGGCTGATCTCTCGTCAGCGGCGCACCGCCTTTGTCGGACGTGAAACCGAGACCACCCATTACTACGCGCGACGAGCTGTCTCTATGACCATGATCGGGGCCGGTTACTTATGGCTGTTCATTCCTGGGATTTGGCCCCTACCTCCGACCTTAGTGTTGTTGCCTGCAGCAGGCATAACAGGGTTACTGGTTCGCACCAGTGTGGCGAGCTATAAGAAGTACCTCTAAAGACCTGCCCTAACTAGAGCCTGAATAAATCCTTTTGAGACTATATCACAATTTTAGAAATTAATACTCGTTAAAAATACATCCACCAATGTATTTCTATCGAGTATTTTCTATTGCCTTTTTGCTAGCGTGTTGACGTCTTTCTAATTAGGAGTCAACACCGTGAAATGGCCACTTTTATTCTGTCTGAGCGTGCTCAGTCCTAACCTGTATGCCGACGTCGATACCGAGCAGCGAGAGCTGGCGTTAGTCTCTTCTCAGCTCAACACCCTCGACTATCTCATCACGCGCGCTGAGCGCGAAGCCGATTATCGCGCCGCACGTCAGTTTGATTACGATGCGCTGCGCCTTGATATCCGCACCCTTCAAGCGGGCATCGATGCCTATTTACGCCCTGAGCGCAGCGCGCCAAAGCCTGTCACCCCACTGGGCGGCGACTACCTTTCGCAGGCGCCTCATGAATGACCCCCTTTTAGCCTTCGAGCATGGCGCCGGTTTTGAGGCCAATACATTGGCACTGGTGTTAGCGGGCCTCACCAGCGCCTTGCTGATGCTCTGGATGCTGTGGGTGTTCTGGAGCGGCTTTCGCGGCATGAAAAACAAAAAAGTGACCAAAGAGGTGTTTCGCCGCTTGGTCTTTCGCGCCGTGTTTATCTTTCTCATCCTTCAATGGTTTTTATATTACGGAGTCGCAACATGATCCAACTTCGAGCGTTTTTTCTTTTTGTCGTCACTGGGCTGCACAGCCTGAGCGCGATGGCGGACATCCCCACTAACAATACCCCGTCTCAGGGCGGCAGTGACAACATCTTAGAGCTCATTTACGCCTATGCCTACGACATCTTGCTTTACGGGGGCGGCATTTTCATTGCCTTCTGCTTTGTCTATTTCCTGGGGCACATCTGGGATGTATTCAGCAAAATCAAAGAGAAACAGGCCACCAAAAAAGACCTGCTCAGTGACGGCGTGATTGGCGCTGTGCTTTTGCTGCTGTCGGTATGGGGGCTCAACTACGGCCTTGATATTTTGGAGGGCGTGTAATGCGCTGCGCTTCAACCTTAAACGTCATGCCGCCTTTTTATAAAGGTCTCTCGATGGGCGAGATGGGGCTGCTGGTCCTGGTGTGCATGACCCTTACCGGATTGCTGGGGTTGGCGCTGTACGTGGCGTTTGGCGCGCCGCTCATTTTATTTACCGCCTTACTGCTCGGGGCGCTCGGCGCCTTTGCACTGCCCAAGAGCCTCATGCGAAAGCTCAGCCGAATCAAAACGCACCATTGCCAACATTACGCCAGCAAACGCTTTGAACGCTGGTTTCACCCAGAGCGCTATCACGTTGAGGCGCGCCGCTTTGCCTGCAAACGCATCGGCTGATAAGGAGAAAACATGAGTCAACCACCGAAAAGTCGATTTCGCGCCTCACTGGCCGGGCGAGACAGTCACATCCGGTCGCTACGCTGCGCGCTCGCCATGATGAGCACTCTTGCGCTGGTTACCACTTGGGGCTGGTATCAAGCCGGTCAAGACATCACGGTGCATACGCCGCCCGATTTAAGCTCAGGCTCCTCACGCCCGTGGTGGGAAGTGCCTAAGCCCAATGTGTATGACTTTGCCGTCAATTTATTTGGACTGATTAACCGCTGGCCCAGTGATGGCAATCAGCAATACAGCGAGAACCTGCATCGTTACACCGATTACCTGACGCCCAGCTGCAAAAAGGTCTTAACGCAAGACTTTCAAAACAAGCGCCGCACAGGCGAGTTGTCGGGACGCGAACGCAGTCTAGCGCCCATTCCCGGTTACGGCTTTTCAGATTGGCGCGTCACCACGCACAGCCGTGACAGCTGGACGGTGCAAGCCGATTTAGAGCTCAAAGAGTACGTCGATGGCACCTTGGTCAAACATAACTTCATCCGCTGGCCACTGCGCATTGTGCGTTACGACATTGACGCCGAGCGCAACCCTTGGAAGCTCGCCATTGATTGTTTTGATGGCCCAGCAAGAGAAATTCAATTCAATGAAGCGCAGGAGAAAGAGCAATGATGCGAACAATGATGAAAAGAAGTGGGGGACTGTGGCTGACATTGCTGCTGAGTCTGATGACTCACATTCATGCTCAGGCCAGTACGCCTCGCGCCATGGAGTGGCGGGGCGTCCCGCTGCAAGTGGTGCTCACGCCAGGACAAGAGACCATTTTGGCATTAGGCAGCGACGTGCGCGTCGCGCAACCGGCGCACTTAACACCTTACCTGTCCGTAACCTCACTGGCAGGGCGAATTTACCTCACAGCCACCGAGCCTTTTGATACCACTCGCCTTCAAGTGATGCGCCTGAGTGATGGACTGCGCTTAATGCTTGATGTCAGCGCCAAAGCAGGCGTCGTCACCCCGCCGCAGATTGATATTGTCTTACCAAGCAATGAGACAGACAGCCATGATCGCCAGAGTGACGCCTTGACCCAGCGAAGCAACGAGTCACACCTCTCACAATTGAAGATGGCGCCGCAAGCCCTGTTGGTGCGTTATGCCATGCAAAGTCTTTACAGTCCATCGCACGCCATTGAGCCTTTATCTGGCGTGATGCGAGCGCCGATGGGGCTGCCTCGTGATATCAGCCTAAGCGCGTTCAGTCAGTGGCAAGTAAGCGCCAAACCCATCGCGGCTTGGCAATTGGGCGAGCAGGTCGTGACGGCTGTGAGCCTAACCAATAAGGCACCGGGGCGTGAAACGCTCGACCCACGACGCGTCACCCTCAGCCCTCGCTGCTTTGCACTGCGCTGCGCGGTGAGCTTTTCCCATCCAGAAATCGGGAACGCAGGCTCACCCACCGCCCAAGCGACGGCCTTTATTGTCACGCCAGGGCCCCTGACAGGATACCTATTACCCAGCCATTTACCTAACCATGGAGGGGAGTAGCGATGTTAAATAAAGGAAACCCCGTCATACGACTGGCGGCGCTTATCGGCGCGACCGGCTTTATCGCGGTGTTGGTCATCGCAGTCTTAAAGCCGTCAGACATTGAAGCCAACGTTGAGCCCGCCGAAGACATTACCCCGGTCAGCGTGACGACGTCACAAACCCAAGCGCAAGTGCTGCAGGCGTTTGATGACAGCCCATCGGACACCATTCGAACGCTCAATGCCGCATACTCAAAAAGTGAAGCAGAAAAGAAAGCCCTCTCGGACGCGTTAAAGCAAACGCAGCTTCAGGTTGAACATCAGCAAGCCCAAAACAATGAACAAGTGAAAGCCCTTGAAACCCAATTAAGTCAGCTTGCCCAAAGACTCAACTCATCATTAAGCACCATTGAAGAGAAAGTCAGTCAAAGCCGAGATCACCTCAAGGTGCGTCAAGCGCCAGTGCGTGAGGTGATAGATGTCTCTTATGACGACCTTGGCATTGATTCAGGACGACAGGGACTGGCCGTGGGCACGGCGCCGGGCGACTATCACCCATCCTTTGAGGCTAAGGGCGTAGCTCAGGACGACTGGGTTTGGACCGAGCCGCTGGATGCAACTCAAGACAAAGAGGGCAACTGGGTAACCCCTGCCACCCAAGCGGTCAAAAACGCCTTGAGCTCGGCGGACGATGCGTTTACCCGTCAAACCGGTCGATTTGATGCCAATCAACAAGACGGAATACCAGTCTACACCCTGCATCGCGGCACCATGTTGGCCGATGCGGTCAGCATGACCGCACTGATGGGGCGCATTCCCTTGAACGGCCAAGTCACCGACCCTTATCCGTTTTCGATGATTCTAGGGCGTAAGAACCTGATGGCCAGCGGGTTTACCCTGCCGGATGTCCAAGGGGCTATCGTGACGGGCACGGTCACCGGCGACTGGAGTTTGTCTTGTGTGCGCGGCGTGGTCGAATCCATCGACTTTATTCGCGCCGATGGCTCGATACTCTCTTACCCAGAAGAACTTGAGACGGTAGATTCGGGGTTTGACGGTTCATCGATTAAAACCACGGATTTGGGTTTTCTGGCCGATCCCAACGGCAACCCATGCCTAACCGGGGAGCGTATCTCGAATGCCCCTGAATACCTCACCACCAAAGGATTGCTTGACGCCGCTTCTGCAGCGGCCAATGCAGCGGCCAATGCCGTGGCCATTTCACAGCAGACCATTTCGGTCGATGGCTCAACCAGTACCTCAGCCTTGACGGGCAATGCGGCGAAAAACGCCGCCGCTGAGTCTGCTGCAGCGTTCACGGGCACCGTTTCAGAGTTTATTGAGGCGCGCATGGGCTCAAGCTTTGATGTGGTGTACACCCCGCCCGGTACTAAAGCCAGTATTCACCTTAGAAAACCCGTGACACTGCGCGCACCAGCGATACCTGTACGCGTGCGTTACGACACTCAAACCCAAGGAGCGACGTATGAATTACCGTAACCTTATTAGCGCGATGAGCCTGCTCGGATTACTGGGCTGCTCAACGTCGCAAGATGACACCTTACCCAACCCCCAAACCAACTCAGAGCAAGTGTGGCAAAACCAAATGTCAGGCGGTGGAGTCAGTACGGATGCGCTCAGCCAAACGCAAGGTGAGCTGCGCATGCCGCTTGATATGACCACATTGGCGCAGCGCCAAAGCGATTACACCCGAGACAGTTGGCGCGAAGCGACCAACGTCTTCCCAAGACTGCCCAATCCCGATGTGGTGCTCTATGTTCTGCCGCATCAATCGGGCGCGCTGCCGGTACCTGGATACAGCACCGTCTTTCCTTTGTATGAGCGCGTGCATTACGCCGCGCCCCTAGACAGTCCGGCGAATCTGCCTAAGGAGCATTGGTAATGTTGAAAAAAATGCGTCATGCCGTCACCCACTTTTTTACCGAAGGTAAAGCGCTGGAAGCCCCACCAATAGATTACAGCGTGCCACCGTCGTTTGCGGCCAAACTGCCTTGGATTGAAATCAGCGATAAAGGTCTGGTGCAACTGGAAGACGGTCGTTCGATGGGCCTGTTTTTTGATATTACGCCGCTGGTCACAGAAGACAAAACGCAAGCGCAGCTTGACAGGGTGATACAAAGCGTCACGAGTACCTTGTGCAATCCTGAAATAGTGAGCGATGAACACGCCTTTGTCGTTCAACTGTTTGCCAGAGACATCGAGAGTGCGGGGGAAGTTGTCGATACGTTGTGGGATAAAGCCAAATGCCAAGATGGGTTTACTCGCGCCGTATTGGAGGCCGATAAACGCCACTTTGAACTGATTGGCAGAGAGCAGGGCATTTTCTCAGTGGGCGGGAGAGCCTGGCGCGGCCGAGAGCGTCAAGTGCGCCTCGCCGTGTATCGCTGGATGCCAGAAAACGCGACACCCGCCGCGCTGAAAGCCAATCTCAATCAGCTAAAACGCATTCGCCGCGCCTTTTTGGAGCCGTCGAGTTTTTACTCGCAAGGTATCGCCGTGACGCCGAGCAACGGGGAAAGCATTCATGCGTGGTTAGATCCGTTTTTTAATCCCTCCGGCATTGCCGGCGAAACTCCGCGCTATCGTCCGCCGCGCAGTATTATCGACCAAGACTTTTCAGAGCGTCTGCTGCGAAGTGGCATTCGCTCCGACGTTGAAAACGGCCTGTGGTGGTTTGATGGGGACAAGCCCATGGGGACGCGCGTGATGGAGCTTGATACGTGGGGCAATGAGCACTTTTTGGCGGGCGCCGTGTTTGGTGAAGTCAGCGAGGATGTACCAGAAGGCGAAAAACAAACGCGCCCACACCATGTGCTGTTTGATGAGCTGCCATCGGGCACCATGATGGCGATGACCTTACTGCCACAAACCAAAGCCGAGGCCAGAGCGCGGCTTCATCGCGTTCGTGAAGCCGCCGTCGGCGAAGAGCCCGCACTCGAAGCCATTCGCAATGAGTGCGACGATTTCAACGTTCTGGTCGAAAAGCACCCGCTGTGGCGCGGTCAACTGGCCTTCTACGTACAAGGGGAAAGCGTTGACGACATCGACGCCCGCACCCAATCGCTGCGCTCAATCTTTAATAGTCGCGGCCTGTCTATCCGCTTTATTAAAAACAACGACCAAGAGTCCCCACTGGACAGTTACTTGCGTTGGCTGCCCATGAACTACCACCCAGAGCGTGATGACAAGTTGTGGTATTGCGGCTGGGTGTGGCTGGAAGACATGTTGCGTCTGTCGCCGCTGTTTGGCCGCGCAACCGGCACGGGTAGTGACTTGTTTCAGTATTACAACCGAGGCGGGGAATTATTGGGGTTTGACCCATTAAAAGATTACTCATCGAACGCCCATTTAAATCTCTTTGGCCCCTCAGGCTCAGGCAAATCGGCCACACTCGTCGGCCAATGCTTGCGCCTGATGGCGCTGCACAGACCGAGGCTGTTTATCATTGAAGCCGGCAACAGTTTTGGGTTGTTTGGGCAATTTTGTGAACGCTACGGGCTCAGTGTCAATCGTATTCAGGTGAACGCCAAATCCCATGGCCTTATGGCGCCGTTCGCCGACGCCAAACATTTAGTGGGTCAAGCCGTCCCCCATGTCAGTGACGATATCGCATTGGACCTTGAACACCTTAATGACAACGACTCTCCAGAGGATGACCATCGCGATATCTTGGGCGAGCTGGAAATCATGGCAAGATTAATGATAACCGGGGGGGAGCAGCGCGAAATGGACGATTATCGCCGCGCTGACTCTTCCATGGTGCGCGATGCAATTAAAGAAGCCGCCGAGCATTGTCATCGTTTAGATGAGCAAGTCAGGCCCACTCACGTGAAAGACGCCTTACTCTCATTTAGCCAAGATACGTCAAGGCCTGAGGCGCGCCGAGAGCGAGCCCGTCTGATGAGCGAAGCCATGGCCTTTTTCTGTGATGGATTGGAAGGGCAAATTTTTGACCAAGAAGCGCAGAACTGGCCAGAGGCGGACGTTACCATCATCGATTTAGGTCTCTATGCCAAAACCGGGTATGAAGCGCAAATGGCCGCCGCGTACATCTCCTTGATTAACCGCATCAATGGCATTGCCGAGCGTGACCAATACTCAGGGCGTGACATTGTCACCCTGACCGATGAAGGCCACCTCACCGCGTCCAATGAGCTGCTGGCGCCTTATGCGGTCAAAATCGTCAAAATGTGGCGAAAGCTTCGCGCCTGGTTCTGGCTGGCCACGCAAGACCTAGCGGACTTCCCGGCCATTGCGCGCAAGATGCTCAACAACGCTGAGTGGTGGGTAATGCTCAATATGCCCGAAGATGAGTTGACCAACCTAAGCGGCTTCAAAAAACTCACAGAAGCGGAGAAAAACCTCATCCGCTCGATGCAATCAGAAAAGCACAAATACAAAGAAGGCGTCGTCACCGGACAAGATGGCAAACTGATGCAGCGTTTCACTGTGGTTCCCCCTGCGCTGTACCTAGCGTTAGGAGAAACCGATGGGGAAGCCAAAGAGCGACGCGCCGCTCTTATGAAAGCCCATAGTATCAGTGAGCTCGATGCGGCCTTAATGAAAGCCAAGGAGATAGAGCAAGCCAGACGTGACTATCAAGGGGAATGGTCATGACCAAACTTGTTTGTTCGTTAAGCCAGCGGTTAGCGGTAACACTACTCGCCAGCCTTTTGCAACCCGGTTTAGCCATAAGTCAGGAGGTCACCACCGCCGAGGTCATCGCCAGCGCAGCCTGTCCTGAGTGCTTGGATTACGAAGTGATAGGAGCCTGCGTGTGGATGACCTGTACGCCAGCAGGGTGCTCCACCGACACCTCGATTAAGGTCAAACACCGCTTGCCCGACTTTGTGGTGATGAGCTACCCCGAAACCGGGGAGGCGCCTTGGCAAGACACCGCTTGGATGTCACCAGACAATGCCTATTCAGAGAACGGCGGCCACAGTGCGCGTCGCAGTGTGCAAGGTCTGGATAACACCTCGATGCGTTTTTACAACAGCGACGTCATCGGCCACCCAGGCGGGCAGACGATTTTCTCACTGCTCGCAAGCTTTGGTTACTCGTTATCAAGTCAAGCGACGCCGCTCATGCCGCATTATTTATCAAGCCTTGACCCACTGGGTTGGCGCTACAACTTGCCGGACATTCTGTCCACTCAAACGTGGAACCCACTGACCGATGCGCTTGGTAACTTTGGGGATGTCTATCCGCGTGGCGGCTTTGTCTTGCAGCGTCATTCGTTTAAAGCTGCAGCACTCACCGCCTTTCGCGCGCTGCATGTGGTGACTCGAATGGGCGAAGGCCGAGTGTATCAACCTTTTACCCCAACGCCGCACCCAGGCTTTTGGCCACCGGGGCCCGTTAAACCCAATAACGAAGAGACCGCCTGGCAAATGCTCTCACCCATCGCCCAAACCGATGCGACTGTCTGGCCACAGTTCGATGACAGCTTAACGCCTTACGACCCTTACGCGCCGCACATCGCCTCAGACGACCAGTACGTGTGGGCGGCGTGGCGCCTATACAAAGGCTGTCAACGCCGTGGTAGCACGCTGATTGCCCACTTTGGAGAATAATGATGACCCATATTTGGCCGCTCAAAGCGGCATTACTGCTCCCCCTATTGATGAGCGCCAGCGCGCACAGTTCGATAGGAACGAACGTAAGCCTTAAAGCCGACAACGACAGCGTTCTTCACTACACCTTAGGCGGCGGGCCGGTCATCGCACTGCCCGCCAGACAAGAGCGCATCAGTCCCACCGCCCTTGGCGTCGGTTGGGACATGAACCTGCAGTGCGGGATGTTAGACCCATCGGTCACCGTTGAGAATCAACTCAACGGCGTGACCGAAGGGTTTCAGGACATGATGGGCGATATGCTCACCAATGCCACCTCAGCAGTGCTGAGCCTGCCAGGCTACTACCTGCAGAAAAAAGACCCCGGGCTTTACGATTTGATGACCAACGGCGTGCTGCAAGGCAAGTTCGATTTTGATGACGCCAGCAGCTCGTGTGAGGCCATGGTCGACACCATGGGTGAGATGAACACCGATAAGGCCTACGCAACACTTGCCCGCGCGCAGGCGTGGACCAATGCCGTAAAAAGTGGCGACGCCGTCAGAGCCAAACAAGAAGTGCAAGACGACATGGGCGACTCTGGGGTGACCTGGGTGGGCGGCGCCAAATACGGCGGTCGCAACCAACCAGCCATCAACGCCACCACGGATGCGACGCGCGCCGGCTTCACCTTACTGTCGGATGAATCGCAAAAAGAAAGCCACCAAGGCCTTTATCGCTATTGGGACAGTGAAGAGACCATGAGTGACTGGGTGTCTCAAGTGATTGGTAGCCAGTCGGTGCAAACCGGTATGGACAAAAGCCGAACCGAAGCCACACCGGGTATTGGTCTATCTCAAGAAGTCACAGAGGTGAGCACCGCGCTGGAAAGTGAACTTCGAGGCGCCATCGCAGAGAACAAAGAGACCGAACACTTTCCCAAAACGCTGATAGAAGCGCTTACCGAGCGAGAAGTGGACAACAACACCATATCGCGCATTGCCAGTGAGCTCGCGCTCTCTCAAGCGATTGAAAAAGCCCTGTACGCGCGCCGCGCGCTGCTCACGGGCAAGTACGAAGTCAATATAGCTCAGCACGCCACGGCGCAAAAAGACATCGACAACTCGATTGCTCGCCTTGAGCGTGAGATTGACATGCTGCGCTACGAAGCCGAGGTCAGACAACAAATAGGCACCCGCACCGCCCAAGCAGTGGTGAATGACTACCGCTACCAAAGACCACAAGTTATCCCGCAAACCCCTAAATCCGACTCGGTCTTTTTAGACAAAGACCGATATGACAACAGCCCTGGAGAAGAATAAATGAACATCTCAACAGCCCAACCTCAAAGCCGGTGGCGCCGAAGCCGCCACGTCATCACACTGCTTTTGTGCTTGCTCGTCGCCAGCGCACTGGCTTTTTCACTGGACGGGGACACGCTATCAAACAGCGCATACGCCTGGTACATGGTCGTCATTCGAGCGGCCGTCTACGGCCTCGCGCTGTGGCGCGCTAAGCGCTACGCCTTTGGTATCGCGCTTGCCCTCATGCTCAACGAACTCATCTTACTCACCCAATACGTCGATTTAGGAGCCTTCTCATGGTAGTCAACGATCCGCTTTCCGTCTTACTGACGCTGACCAGCTGGCAAATCTCTGGCAAAATTTTCATGATATTGAATCAAACCGGCCTGATTGTCTTTATGTTGGCCGTCATTGTGTTCCAAGTGTGGTTTGATGTCGCTCAAGAGGGCGAAGACGAGGGCAACAAAGGCCTGCTCAGTATGAATCGCACCGAGGTCAAACTGATGTTGGCCGGATTAGTGTGCTTTTTTGCCGTGATACCGATGTACCCAGTTAACGTCAACACGCTCGTCATGGACCAAAATGCCAGCGAATCGTGCGGCGTAGGTATCAGCAGCGGGGCAACCCACAGTGACCAAAGCTCGTTAAATGGAGAATTGGTTCATGCCCCGATATGGTGGGTGCTCTGGCACAGTATTTCGCAAGGACTGACCAACGCGGCGGTCTCCTCGGTGCCGTGTCACTACGATGTCGAGCGCAGCATGCTAAAACTCTCTCAAATCGACATTAAGAGCGAGCAACTCAGGCAGGAAACCCAAGACTTCTACGAGCAGTGTTATACGCGAGCGCGTCTGATGATGAAGGCAGCCGCGCGTAAAGAGCGAATGACTCAAAACGACTTTGATAATGCCAATTGGATTGGGGGCTCCTACTTCCTTGGCTATAATCTGGCCGCGCCAGAGACCACCTATAATGGCTTACAAGCTGAAAATATCGTATTCAACTTCCCGTACAACGCAGAGCGAGACGATCCGGTGCAACAGAAGTATCGCCGCACAGCGATTGATACCAGCGCCGCGTACCCAATGTGTGACGAATGGTGGGACAGCACTCAAGGCGGTCGCAGTGATGGCCAGCGCGCAGGCTTGTTGTGGCGCTTGTTCAATCACATTGAAGACACCAACCCTGAATTGATTCATGACGTGCTGGACTATGATGGCTTTTTCTCAAAAATAATGGGCTCTGAAGTCACACCTGCCGATAAGGCGAACATGCTGGTTCAGCGCGTGTTGAGTGTTGAAAATCAATCGACCAGTGGCCGCATTGTTCGTGGCTATGGCCAGGTGCTTGATAAATCCCTCGATCACCAAGTCAGAGAAGTTTGGAATAGCGCGGCAGGCTGGGCAGGGTTACAAATTGGGCATATCTTCACAGGCCCGGCTTACTTCATTGTGCGAGAAGCGATGCCGATGCTGCAGTCTTTGTTGCTCATTGTGGTGGTGATTGCGAGTCCGATTGTGTTAACGGTCAGTAATTATTCGATGATGACGCTGATGTCGCTGTCACTCTCTTATACAGGATTGTTGTTCTTAACGTTTTGGTGGGAGTTGTGTCGAAGTCTGGACAGTAAGCTGTTGGAGGCAGTGTATTCCATGCATGACAACTTTAATCCGATAACCGGTACGATCAACAGCATGGATGATTCGATATTAGCGTTTGTGATGATCACGTTCTACGTGGTAGTGCCCGCGATATGGTTTGGGGTATTAGGTTACGCCAGTTATCGCGTGAATGGGGTGTCGATGGATAGTGCTATGGAAAGGGTAAATCAAGCTACTCAAAAAGGCTTTGAGTTTACTCATAGCAAAATCGCGGCAGCAGCAAAAAAATAAGGTGAAGTATAATAGAGGAGGTTAATGGTAACCTCTTCTACAACCTTCTTCATATAAATCATCAGCAGCTTTAGACCAAGCATTTATGAATGTGTCTCGACTACTTTCTGATTTTAATGTCGATAATACTTCAGTATCACTAAGAGTAGAATGGCGACACAAAGCATTACGCTCCGCTTCCACTTCAGCATGTAGACGATCACCTTTCTCATCTCGGTATGCCTGACGCCATTTTTTCAGGAATGCTAACATTTCGGCCTCTTTTGACTCAATACGGTTAAATTACCATCAGATTACGCTTTTATGCAGACGGTTGCAAATCGAATCTTAAGCTTGACTGATTTTCACACAGGTTACGCCCAATTTTTGTGGATAACTGTTTTAATGTGTTATAAAAACATAATGTTAAGTTGGAATTCGACGAAAAAAACGGAAGGCTAAGTCAACCATGGCAAAGACAATTCACTATGACATTCAGCAAGTTAAAGTTAGAAGCGATAAAGAAAGCGCTCGCCTGACCAGTCAGTGGGATCAGGTTCGACAAATCTGTCGTGAAAAACCACTCGGAGAGGTCGCGAGAGCAAGATTAGCGTTTAACCTTGTCGATTACATCACAAGTGAAGATCTGCCTTTTCGCTTACTTATCACCCGTGCACCACAAGCCATAGCCACCATCGCTGAAGAAACCCGAGTGTATAAAGAACATCGCGTCATTAATGGTAAACAAAGCGGGATGATTTACGCCAAAAGCGAACAAATGTTGCCAAGAGAAATCATCTATACGAATGAGTTTGTGGCAACCCGCTACGTTGATGGGATAAAAACACCACTATCAGGCACTTCTCTCGTTGATTGCCTCAAGACTGGAGAGGTCATAACACCACTCGATGGCATTCTGTTTTTAGACTGTAAGCGCATCGCCAGTGACATAGCGCGCCTTAAAAAAGTCGAACCAACCATGAAAATCAATATGATGCGCATCGAAGTATCAGACAGCTTCACAGGCACAACAAGAAAGATGGCGAGTTACGGATGAATATCGAGGGAGCTGTTATTTCCTTATTGGTTATCATGATAGATAGCTGAAACTAATTTTTGGACATTTATTTGTCAGCGAAATTGCTAAATTAGTAATTCATGAATAACTACAGGGGCTCTTCTCCGCTTAGATGAGCTTGATTTCTGGGTAAAAGGTAGAGTGAGTTTCTAGGATTGAGGTTTGTCTAATCTTCAATTTAAAGTAATCAGTATCCC
>NZ_JBGOOU010000027.1:0-56050 GCF_041439815.1 Vibrio sp. 1F279
TGTATCGAGTTAAACAGTTGCTAGGAGGGAAACTGAGCTTAAGAAATTACAATGCCCAGGTGGGTGAAACTTACGCGATGATAAAAGCGTTGAACAAGCTTACTGGGTTAGGTATGCCTGAAACTTGTCGTATTGACTAAGAAATACGCGAAATGGGTTGGCTCTATCTCTAAATTCAATTACGCAACAAAGCCCCACCAGTATCCAATTCAACTTTGCGTATTGGAGCGACCAATATCATCAAAATGGCTTTACCGAATCACGAATAGGCATGTTGCTGTTTACACTGATGCAAGTCATCCACACCCGCTTAACTGGCGTTCCGGTGTCTGAGCCTATCGCTGAGACCATTGAATCGACTCGCGCCGGCATCGTGCCTACTTTCGGGTACAACCTTAAGCGCTTAAAGCAACATAGAACCGACCAACAACAGTTTGCTCACTGCGCCAATGAGCTTGCTGCCCTTGCACAAGAGCTCATCAACCAAGAGCAAGAGAGCGATAGCTCGGCTACGCCAACGGTTGAAGAAGACATAAAAATCCTTGCGCAGCTTGCCCTTATCGTTGATGGAGACATTCAAGATCAAGACGTCGATACTGACATCACGGGCAGTAGCAAGGTATTCGAGTTGTCGGGTGCGAATTATCAGGTCTTTAATTCAGAATTTGATCAAATTGTCGCCGCAGATAAACTCGTCAGGCGCGCCCTATTACTCGAACTGAGGCAGAAACTCACCGATGACATCATGGCGAGACAAGTAAACACTCGCCGTTTAGCCGCGATGCTTACTAGCTTTGTTGCCACACCACAGAGGAACCGACGTCAGGACCATTTAGAAGAAGGCATTGTTAACGCCCCCACCATCACCAAGCTCATCACGTCGCCATTGGATCGCACTGTCTTTTATCAACCTGATATCGGTGCATCTCATCAATGTGCTATCACGTTTTTGATGGACTCCTCAGGCTCAATGCAAAAGCACAGTCACAAGCTAAGTCTGCTGATGGACACCATTCTCAAATCCGTAGGATTGGCTGATATCCCATTTGAGATCATTGGCTTCACTACCAACAACTGGAACGGTGGCAAGGTTTATCGGCAGTGGCTTAAACAAGGCCAACCAAAACACCCAGGCCGCTTGAACGAAGTTCGGCACATCGTGTTTAAGGGTTTTGATACGCATTGGAGACGATCTCGCCTTGGCATTGCGAGTCTTCGTAAAGCAGACGTCTTTAAAGAGGGGATTGATGGCGAAGCGGTGCAGTTCGCTAGCCAGCGGTTGCAACAGCACACTGCTCAAAGAAAGGTTTTGATCGTGTTCTCAGACGGCTGCCCAATGGATACCGCCACCAGCACTGCCAACGATCAGTTCTATTTGGATAACCACCTCAAACAAGTCATTGAACGTGAGTCGACCAAAAACGGAATTGAGATTCATGGCGTGGGGATGGGAGTGGATTTGAGCCCGTACTACCGCAACAACATTACCTTGGACGTACAAGAGAGCTGCTTGTTCGGGCTATGTAGGAACATCTTTGAGATGCTAAAGCGCTGACGTGTCAGTGAGGAGGGTGTCGTCAAGCATTAAACGAGAATCAAGCCCTCCTCCTTCAAAGATAATTTTGATAAAGAAAACGTTCTAAGCCAAAAACAACGACCATGCAGAGACCGCCATCAAGTACCCACCAATCAACATCAACACAATAAACACTAACTTTCTGAGTTGATCATTAGACAACGGCGGTGGGAAACGTCGAGCAAACATCGTGACAAGCGCCACCAAGGGAACAGCAATAGCAGATAACCACAGTATGCTCTGTTCCATGTCGCCTGCAGCGTAGACATTGACAGTACGCGACATCGACGTACAAGCGAAAACCATCAGCAGTGTGCTTCGCACCAGATCGAGCGTAAAAGGCTGCCGATAAAGATGATAAACAATCGGTGGACCTGCCATCCCAAACAACCCACCCGCTAAGCCAGAACTAAAACCAGACAACAAAAACGATACAGTTGCCGAACGATCCTTTCTGGTTTTAGGTTTGAACATAAAACTCAAACCTGCGAATAGCACCATGGCACCCAATAGTCCTCGGAGAATATGCGTGGCCGAATCGCTTAACTCGTCCAGCAAGTACACCCCCATCGAAACGCCGGGAATAATACCGATGACCAACACCACCAGAATCTTGAGTTCCCCAAGCAGTGGCTTACCCATCAATGCGACCAAGCAATTGAACAAGGTCACAATACTGACCACAGCGGCTATAACGGGTAAGGAAACCAGATTAAGGCTAACCGTTAAACCAATCACGATGATACCGAGGCCAAATCCGGTGACAGTTTGAAAATAGGTACCCACCGCGATGGTGGCAAGAATAGCGAGTAAAACAGGTAACTCCATCAGCAGTCCTAGTTAGGTTGTTTTTGGGGGTTGATTTGAATGTGAGTATCAGCTTCAGGAGCTAGATTTTAGTATCTAAAATCAAATGTCGATTCATCTCTTTTTTCAGAATCAGCCGCCACGTCAGTCTTTGAATTTGCTGTTTTTCCTTGCTGTGCTTGTACCGCGGTCACCGCGATCACATTAAAGATGTCTTGTGCGTTACACCCTCTTGATAAGTCATTCGCAGGTTGATTCAACCCTTGTAATAGTGGACCAATCGCAACTGCCCCACCTAACCTTTCCGCAAGCTTATAACCAATATTACCGGCTTCTAAATTGGGAAATATCAACACGTTCGATTGACCTTTCACCTCTGAATCTGGCAGCTTTTTCGCGGCAATCTCAGTCACAATCGCGGCATCGAGTTGAACATCCTGATCGACGGCGATTCCGGGACAACGTTGTTTCACTAACTGAGCCGCGTTACGAACCTTATCGACCGATTCATGCTTGGCACTACCGTTGGTCGAAAACGACAGCATTGCGACTTTAGGTTCTTCCATCAGTAGCGTTTGAGCACTGTTTGATGCGGCCACTGCAATCGATGCTAGCTCGGTTTCATTAGGGTTAATCACCAACCCACAGTCACTGAAAATCATGCCGCCTTTAAGATTATGGAAAGGCTCACACAACATCATCAGAAAAAAACTGGACACCAATTCACTGTCTGGCGCGGGGCCGATAATCTGAAGCGCAGCTCGCACCACATCAGACGTGGTATAAACCGCACCATTAACTGTGCCATCCACCAGCCCCTCTCTGACCATCAAATTGGCAAAAACGAGTGGGTCTAGAACCAGCTCTAGCGCATCATCGTAAGTCATACCTTTCGCTTTTCTTAATGTATACAACCGCTCAGCGAGGACTTCTTTGAGTGATGACGCTTGTGGGGAAACAATGTGAATGCCTACAAGATCAATGTGATGTAATTCTGCAGCAGCGATGATCGCTGGTTCATCCCCTACTAGGGTGATGTGAGCGAGCTGTTTGTCTATCGCCATTCTTGCGGCTGCTAGTACTCGCGGGTCCTCAGCTTCACTCAAAACCACTCGCTTACGATCTAAGTGAGCCTTATCAATAATCCGTTCAATCGCCTTCATCTTAAATTCCATTTATTGAGATTAATTGTTCCATAATTTATATTTATATTATTGGAATAATAAAAAAGGTCAAATTTTATTCAGATAATTGAAGAATAATGATTTGGTATGTACACTCTTAGGCATAGACATATCGCAAGGATGGATCATTATATGCAAACAGAAACACCACCAGTTCAAGGGGATACACCGACTCTCCGACTTTTTGCACTATTAGAGGTGATAGCGCAAAAAGACGAGTTTATTTCTCTTCAAGGATTAGTCGAAGAAACTGGACTGCCAAAACCTACGCTGCACCGAATGCTTCAGCAGTTAGAAGCGGCAGGCATCATTCAAAGAGACGGCGATGAGAAGCACTACAGCTCAGGTATTCGACTCAGAAAGCTTGCCGAAAACCTATTGTTGAATAGCACCATGCACAGTGCCCGACGCACTATTCTTGAAAACCTGAGAGCAGAAGTTGGCGAAAGCTGTAACCTAACGGCGCTATCAAGTGGCGAGATCATCTATCTTGATCGTGCAGAAACTGAAGCACCCCTTCGTTTTCATCTACACCCAGGTTCTCGCGTCCCAGTACATTGCTCAGCAAGCGGAAAACTGTTTTTGGCGCACATGTCTAAGTCACAGCGCAGACGATTAATTGAAAATGTGCCACTGACTCAGTACACAGTGAACACTATTACAGACTATTCGATGTTAGAGAAAGACATCGAAGAAGCGAAAATCCAAGGCTTTGCGATTGATGACGAAGAGTTTTTGCCGGGCTTAGTCTGTATCGCGGTACTGATCCCGTCATCTACGGGTCAATCAAACCTCGGCCTAGCGATACAAGCGCCTGTAATTCGAGTCAAACCTGATGAAGCGATCAAGTACCTACCCGCTCTTCAAAAAGCAGCAAAAGCGCTCGCTAAGATAGAGTCTGATAATTGGAGTCAACAATAGGTCATTTTCTTAGACCGCTTCGAGTGGCTATCGCTTCGAAAGCAACAACTTAAGCACGGACGAACTAACGAGCTAACGAGCTAACGAGCTAACGAGCTAACGACCACTATCTTCGACCAATCAACGGTTGGTCGAAGTCATTTGAACACTCGCCAACCCGCATATAAGCAACACGTCTAAAGTAATCACAACAAAGGAATCACGATGCTAAACATTAAGAACCAGCACTTACTCTCTTTTATGGTGACAGAAGCGAACAACGCAGTTGCAGTCACAAATCCAGCGACAGGTGAACTCGTCGGACACGCACCTATTTCATCACAAGCAGAGTTAGCAAACGCGATTGAACGTGCTCATGTTGCACAGAAAGAGTGGGCCAAGGTTCCAGCTAAATCTCGTGCTGCATCACTGCACCGTTGGCACCAACTGATCCTTGAAAACAAAGAAGATCTGGCTCGAATCATGACGATTGAGCAGGGTAAACCGTTAGCAGAAGCGACAGGCGAAGTCGTGTATGGCGCGAGCTTTATTGAGTGGTTTGCAGAAGAAGCCAAACGTACTTATGGTGATTCTATTCCTAGCACAGTCGCTGGCAAACGCTTGGTGACCATCAAGCAGCCTATTGGAGTCGCGTGTGCAATTACGCCATGGAACTTTCCGATTGCGATGATCACTCGTAAGGCCGCTCCTGCCCTTGCTGCTGGCTGTAGTTTTATTGTGAAGCCCTCAGATGAAACGCCGCTTTCTGCATTTGCTGTGGTTGAATTGGCTTACCAAGCGGGCATTCCTAAAGATCTACTCCAAGTCGTACTTGGCGACAGCCCTGAACAGATTGGCGAGCTTTTCACATCACACCCACTGATCAAAAAGATCTCTTTTACTGGTTCGACTCGAGTCGGCAGTATCTTGATGGCTCAAGCGGCAAAAGGCATTAAGCGTACCTCAATGGAACTGGGTGGCAATGCACCGTTTATCGTGTTTGACGATGCGGATATCGACGCTGCAGTTCAAGGCGCAATGGCGTCGAAATTCCGTAATGCGGGACAAACATGTGTCTGTGCAAACCGTTTCTATGTTCACAGTAAAGTATACGATGAGTTCGTGGCTAAATTCGATCAAGCGGTTCAACAGCTTAAGATTGGTAACGGCTTAGATGAAGGTGTCACCATTGGTCCTGTTGTCAGTCAGAATGCGAAGAACAACATCCAAGCATTATTAGACAGAGCGGTAGAACAAGGCGCGACACCTGTGACGCCAACTCAAGAGCTTGATGGGCTTTTCCTTCAGCCTGTCATACTTAAAAATGTGAAACACAGCATGGACATTGTTCAGCAAGAGATCTTTGGTCCTGTCGCTCCTGTGATGCAATTCGAGACAGACGAAGAGCTTATTGAGATGGCCAACGATACCATTTATGGATTAGCGTCGTACTTCTACAGTCAGAACATTCATCGAGTATGGAACATCGCAGAGGCACTTGAGTACGGTATGGTCGGTATTAATGATGGTCTCATCTCAACCGAGGTCGCGCCGTTCGGCGGTGTTAAGCAATCAGGTATTGGCCGTGAAGGCGCAAAAGAAGGCATCGATGAATACATGGACATTAAGTATCTTTGCTTTGGCGGAAAATAAGGTTGGTAGTAACTAGGTTTCGGCAGTGATTAGGGCTCGGAAATAATTAAGTCTTAGTGATCACTAACCTGCCCCATTCTCTCCCCTTCCCACACAAAAAAAGCCGCGCTAATTTAGCGCGGCACCTTGGGCTCGGTTCAAATAGGGGTACTACTTTTTTTATTATTTATTGTGCGGTTCCTTTCAGCTTCAGTCGCATCGCATGCAACACTGGCTCGGTATAACCACTAGGTTGAGCACAGCCTTCGAATACCAGCTGACAAGCCGCTGAGAAAGCGATGCTATTTTCAAAATCTGGCGCCATATTGCGGTAGCTAGAATCACCTGCATTTTGCTCATCAACCACTGCGGCCATGCGCTTCATGGTTTTCATTACTTGGGCTTCATTACAAATCCCATGACGTAACCAGTTCGCAATGTGTTGGCTCGAAATACGCAGCGTAGCGCGGTCTTCCATCAAACCTACATCGTTAATATCTGGCACCTTAGAACACCCGACGCCTTGGTCAATCCAACGCACTACATAACCAAGAATACCTTGCGTATTGTTGTCCAATTCGTTTTGGATATCTTGAGCTGTCAGCTTTTGATCACCTAATAGCGGAATAGTCAGAATATCATCAACGTTCGCTCTCACTCGCTCACGAAGCTCTTTCTGACGACTTGGTACACTCACCTTGTGATAGTGCAAAGCATGCAGAGTCGCCGCAGTTGGAGAAGGAACCCAAGCGGTATTCGCGCCAGCTTGTGGGTGTCCGATTTTCGCATCCATCATCTTGGCCATGTTATCTGGCTCTGGCCACATACCTTTACCAATCTGGGCTTTACCTTGCAGGCCACAAGCTAAGCCAAGATCAACGTTCTGATCTTCGTATGCGCCAATCCAAGTCATGGTTTTCAGCTGTGTTTTAGGCGCGAATGGTCCCGCTTCCATACTGGTGTGAATTTCATCACCGGTTCGATCTAGGAAACCAGTGTTGATGAACACAACACGATCTTTAGCCGCGCGGATACACTCTTTAAGATTGACTGAAGTACGACGTTCTTCGTCCATGATGCCGACTTTGATCGTGAATCGATCTAGGCCTAATGCATCTTCAATACGGCCAAACAGTTCATTGGTAAACGCCACTTCTTCAGGACCATGCATCTTAGGTTTAACAATATTAATGCTGTTCGCGGTCGAGTTTTGGTACGCACTGTTGCCTTTTAAATCATGCATCGCGATTAGTGAAGTGATCATGCCATCCATAATGCCTTCAGGCACTTCATTACCTTGAGCATCAATAATCGCAGGGTTAGTCATTAAGTGGCCGACATTACGGATGAACAACATGCTGCGGCCTTTTAGTGAAATCTCACCACCCGTCACGCTGGTGTATTGGCGATCTGGGTTAAGGTTACGAACAATGGTTTTGCCGTTTTTCTCTAGTGATTCTTGTAGATCACCTTTCATCAAGCCTAACCAGTTACGGTAAGCCAATGCTTTGTCTTCACCATCAACCGCAGCAACCGAGTCTTCGCAATCCATAATGGTTGTTAGGGCGGCTTCGACCAACACATCTTTAATACCTGCCACATCAACGCTACCAATCGGTGCGCTTGGGTCAATTTGAATTTCGATGTGCAGATTATTGTGTTTAAGAAGAATGCACGAAGGGGAACTTGCATCACCTTGATAGCCAATGAACTGGTCGCTATCAATGAGAGTGACTTCTTCGCCATTATCGAGTGTCGCTATGAGTTTATTGCCGATGCTAGCGTTACTGATGCTGTATTTGGTGACGTCTTTATGAGATACACCGTTTAATGGCGCTGCGTCATCAAGGAACTCACGAGCATAAGTCACTACTTTAGCGCCACGAGCAGGGTTAAAGCTTCCGCCCTTTTCCGCGCCATCACTTTCACTGATCACGTCTGTTCCGTAGAGCGCATCATATAGGCTGCCCCAACGCGCGTTGGCTGCGTTAAGTGCAAAGCGTGCGTTCATGATTGGCACCACAAGCTGCGGCCCTGCTTGTGTTGCGATCTCAGGTTCTACGCTAGCTGTCGTCACTTGAAAGTCATCGCCTTCAGGAACCAAATAACCGATCTGCTGTAAGAACTGTTTGTACTCTACAGGATCTAGCGTTTGCCCGGCACGCTCTTGGTGCCAAACGTCAATTTGATGTTGAAGATCTTCACGCTTGATAAGCAATGCGCGATTTTTTGGCGCCAAATCTTCAAGAATGGTTGCAAATGATTGCCAAAAGTCTTCAGCGACAATGCCTGTTCCAGGAATCACCTGCTCATTAATTAATTGGTAGAGGGTGCTATCAATGTTCAAGCTTCCCTGTTGAATACGACTGCTCATAAAATCTCTCTCAAACTAATTGATGGCTACTCAATAAATTTTCGTGACTAGCTCAAATTTACTTTACTGATTTAAACTTACTTAACGGACATGAATTTAGCTAATTTATGCCGGTTATATTGGATATTCATATAAAAAATACCCTACAAACTGTGTTATTCCGTCACTCCACTCTCGATTTCGTTAGCGACACTTTTAATCAAACGACGCATCCACTGATGGTCTGGATTGGTTTGTAACAATGGACTCCACGCCATCTTCACCTCAAAGGGTTCAATAGCAAATGGCGCAGGCTTGATCAACAATCTAGGATTATTGCGCTGCAGTTGAGCGGCTTTGGTAGGAATAGTCAGGATAAGATTCTTCTGCTGAGCGAAGAGAATCGCCGACAAATAGTGTCGAGTAAACACCGTGATGTTACGGGTTTTACCAATGCGCATTAATGCCTCATCTATCCAACCGAGCTTTTGAGCTTCACTTGGGTTGATCCCCACTCCCGTTCCCATACCTGTCTTACTTACCCAAATATGTTGCGCCTTTAGATAAGACAAAATATCGAAATTGTCGGCGATCGGGTTGTCACAACTAAATAGGCAAGAAAACCCGTCGTGCCAAAGGCTCATCTGGTGAAACGACTGAGGAATATCGTCAAATCGGTTGATAATTATATCAACGGTACCTTGCTCTACATCCTGATAACTCACGTCACTTGGCGTCATGATATCCAGTCGTATTTTCGGTGCGATCTCACTTAGCCTTTTCAGAAGAGGTTGAATAATGGTCGACTCTGCATAGTCACTCGCCATGATACGAAACACGCGTTCACTGTCTTCTGCATTAAACTCTGTGGTCGGCTGTAGTGTCTTCTCTACATTCGCCAAGATGTTTCGAATCAGTGGCTGCAACTTATGCGCGCGTTCAGTAGGTATCATCCCTTCACTTGTTCTTACTAATAGCGGGTCTTCAAACAGATCACGCAATCGGCGAAGGCCATTACTCATGGCTGGCTGAGTGATTCCTAACTGATTTGCTGCTCGTGTTACGTTTCTTTCACGTAGCAACATGTCTAAATACACAAGTAAATTAAGGTCTATACGAGCAATATTCATAAGAAAAATACCGAATATAATAACTATAAATTAACAAAATTATCACATACATGGTTATTCTTTGTCCATGGTTAGATTTAATCCAAATCAAATGACCTCGCCAAATTGGCCAACATGTCCACGTGAAACTAAGGAATAGTTATGTCGCAAATTACACAAGATATCGAAAAGATTGAAGTTGCAAAAAGCGCTGCTGGTGCTCCATGGGATGCAATCAACCCTGAATCTGCAGCTCGTATGCGAGCTCAAAACAAATTCAAAACAGGTCTGGATATTGCGCAATACACGGCAGATATTATGCGTGCAGACATGGCGGCTTACGACGAAGACAGCTCTCAATACACTCAGTCTCTGGGTTGCTGGCACGGTTTCATCGGCCAACAAAAGCTGATTTCTATTAAGAAGCACTTTGATGGCAAGACAGACCGTCGTTACCTATACCTTTCAGGTTGGATGGTAGCAGCACTTCGCTCTGACTTTGGTCCACTTCCAGACCAATCTATGCATGAGAAAACATCCGTTGCTGGCCTAGTAGAAGAGCTATACACCTTCCTACGCCAAGCCGATGCTCGTGAGCTAGGTGGTTTATTCCGTGAATTGGATGCAGCTCGTGAAGCAGGCGATGTGAATCTACAAGACCGAATCCAAGACAAAATCGACAACCACGTAACACACGTAGTACCAATCATTGCGGATATCGATGCAGGTTTCGGTAACGCAGAAGCGACTTACCTAATGGCTAAGCAGATGATTGAAGCGGGTGCATGTTGTCTACAAATCGAAAACCAAGTAGCCGATGAGAAGCAATGTGGTCACCAAGACGGCAAAGTAACGGTTCCTCATGCTGATTTCCACGCAAAACTTCGCGCACTTCGTTACGCTTTCCTTGAACTAGGCATCGACAACGGCATCATCGTTGCTCGTACCGATTCACAAGGTGCTGGCCTAACAAAAGAAATCGCGGTAGTGAAAGAGCCAGGCGACCAAGGTGACATCTACAACTCTTACCTAGATGTTGAAGAGATTGATGTTGCAGATATGGCTGAAGGTGATGTTTGCTTCAACCGTGACGGCAAGCTAGTTCGTCCTAAGCGTCTGCCTTCAGGCTTATACCAATTCCGCGAAGGTACAGGTGAAGACCGCTGTGTATTCGACTGTATTGAAGCAATCAACGCGGGTGCTGACCTTCTTTGGATTGAGACTGAGAAACCACACATCGGTCAAATCAAAGAGATGATGGACGGCGTACGTGAAGTACACCCTAATGCGAAACTGGTTTACAACAACTCTCCATCATTCAACTGGACATTAAACTTCCGCCAACAAGCATACGATGCAATGGCAGCAGAAGGTAAAGATGTATCAGCTTACGACCGTGCAAGCCTAATGAGTGCGGAATACGATGAAACTGAACTGTCTGCAAGCGCTGACGAGAAGATTCGTACATTCCAAGCGGACGCATCTCGCGAAGCGGGTATCTTCCACCACTTGATTACTCTGCCGACTTACCACACAGCAGCACTGTCTACCGACAACCTTGCAAAAGAATACTTCGGTGACCAAGGCATGTTGGGCTACGTTGCTAATGTTCAACGTAAAGAGATTCGCCAAGGTATCGCATGTGTTAAACACCAAAATATGTCTGGTTCAGACATGGGTGACGACCACAAAGAATACTTTGCTGGTGAAAATGCACTAAAAGCAGCGGGTGAAGCGAATACGTCTAATCAATTTGATTAGTCGCTAACGCTCTTGATTAATCGTTAACGCTAAAGCCTCCCCCGCCCTTCTCTCTTACTTAGGTAAGATCCGGGGGAAGGCTTTGAGATAAAGCTTGTACTGCCAGCTTTATCTCAAAGCCTCAGATTTGTGTTCCACACCACGGTTAACCGAACAACTTCTGTTTAAGCTAACCACATTGTTATTTTTTGAGATTCTTATTTGTTGAGAGTGCCTATGACTTCAATACCTACACACCTACAAGATGCAAAAACACTGTTATCAGAGAATGGTTTCGCGACGGGTGATACTTGGTATCACGGCACATCTTCAGCTTTATTGGCTTCTATTCAAGGCCAAGGCCTAAAACGCTCTGGTGACAAAGCGCTCAACGAAGCAGCTTCAAAAACCATGGCGACCATCGGCAACAACTATACCGAATCGGTTGAGCCAGTGTTTCTCACTCAGAGTAAAGAACTGGCGTATTACTGGGCTCAACAAACCGTTCGTGAGCGAGGTGTTCGCTTCGAAGGTGAAGAACAGCCTATCGTGTTAGCGGTAAACCTATCGGAAAAGCAACGTGCCAAAGTAAGGCCGGACGTGGGCGCAATGAGCCTATTGATGATGAGTGTGGGTGAGCAATTCATGTCTCACCTCACTGAAATTTATCAAACCAACAACATTGCAGGCCCCGACATCGAGCTTCGCACTGCGGATCGTATGGACTATCTGAATAAACTTGGGATGGCCTACATTGATGAAGACATCAGCCGAGCTTGTGTTCAAGAGTTATCGGAACCCGCATTGGCAAACTAATAACGTTTAAAAACGCCTCTAAGTAGAATAAAAATGGCTCCTAATTAGGAGCCATTTTTTATGTGCGAAGTTATTTACATGCTAGTTAATCAATATACCAGTAAATTTATGGACCAGTTGATCTATGGACACAGACGACCTTGCTGTGCAGGTTGCGTCATTTCAATGTCACCTTGTAGTGAGCGATACACAACGGTATTCCACACTTCACCATTATCCATTTCAAACTCAATAGCGTAATTCAAACCCGCGACAACCTGAGTTCGCACACTCAGAATCTGCTTTAGCTCAGCTGAAGTGTTCATTTGGCCAAGAACTGCATTTAAAGCTTGCTTAGCTTGTGGTGTGATAGCGCTTTGCGACCAACCACCTGTCAGGTTTTTAGTGCTACAGATCGGATTCGTATTCTCTTGTGATTGAACTGGAACCTCAGATTTCTGACTGCATCCTGCTAACACAGCGACACTAAACAAGGTTGCTACTCCAAGTAATGATGTTAATC
The DNA here is from genome assembly GCF_041439815.1 of Vibrio sp. 1F279. NCBI lineage: Bacteria > Pseudomonadati > Pseudomonadota > Gammaproteobacteria > Vibrionales > Vibrionaceae > Vibrio > Vibrio sp. 1F279. The sequence continues at coordinate 12,620 of NZ_JBGOOU010000027.1, forward strand.
GTACTTTCTTCATAAATTCTCTCTACCTCTGTCATTCACGAGGCGTTACCCGCAATGATGTTTCATATGCAGACAAGCTTAAACCTCGAATGTCATCACTTCATCAGAAATTATGTTGTAACTAATCTGTAAATACAGAGCACTGTCAGAAAACCAAAGCCGGACAATAAGCAGACAAGTAAGTATTTGAGAATACACTAATTTAGGGGTTCATGAATTGATTGAAAAATGGCGAAACCATGTTGTTTAGGATTAGTACAAGTAGTAAACTCCCACTTTAAATGCAGCTTGTTTTTGAGAAACTAAACGCACAAAAAGCTAGGACAACTTTATAAAGTAACTACTCTCAAACATCAGCCATAGATACATCTCTCATAAACGGGTACAAGTCACATAAAAATAATTAGATAAACTTAGGCGGTTCACTACATGGAATTAATGTCGTCTTTAGGTTCACTGTTGGCTAGCAGCCTGCCTATCGAAAAAAAACAACACGCACTGGTTGAACTCGTACTCCACACTTATCAACCACAACAGCGCACAGCTCTTTTCAAAACCGTGACAGAATATCGTCGAAACCAATTAGAATTGCTTTTCCCTGAACATCAAGCAAAAAGCGACTCAGTAATGTTTGAAGTGATGGACTACCGCGATCTGATTCAGCGCTATCCAAATACCTTATCCACAGAGGTTGCTCTCTTAGAGGAAGCTGTAGGGCAATGCTATATACATTGGTTGGACTTTTGGTGTGAATGTGAAATTTCCGCAATCAAAGCAAAATTACCATTAAGCCCCCATGCCCTTTATCCTATGGATCTACCCATTAAAGATAGTGCTTACTATGGTGTGATCATTGACCAAATAGAAAATAGTCAACTCATAGTACAAACGCCAACTCGCCCTCAAGGACTACCAATCAGCGATGCTATTGCTTTAAGCAACCTTGAGGTTTTTATTAAAGGTGAGAAGTGGTATGAGATGCTACCTTTACTCCACTTATCACAAACAGGTAAGCACTTTATTCTACTCAAACACCCAACAGATGAAGCCTTTCCAACCCTAGTCTCTTCAGCCCTAATTCAAGATTGGTCAAAATATGAAACTTGGCTAAGCTACGCCCCCCCTTTCTGTAACGACAAATGGAAGTACAGTTTATCCAGACGTGGCTATGAAGGACTTGCAGAGCTACATATTTTTACTCCGCCGGCCCTATCAAAGTGTGACTCTATTCCAGAGTTCGATAATAAGTTCCAATTACAATTAGCCGAAATGCAAGCTGTATGTGAAATTCTACGCCTAACCGTGAGTGGAAATATTCAACAAAAAGTCTACTTCCTTTATCTTGCTCAAAAAGAGATGCTCAACTTGTTACATCAAGCGGGCTATAAAATTGGTTTCACCATTATAGATCAACCTTTGATACTCGATTTTTACAAGGCTATCGAACCACAAGCATACTTGCCGCTAGGGTCTTGTGACTTGAACGAAACGAACTTACTGACTTACCGCGGGTTATGGAATATTGAACTGATGTTGAAGGCATTCAATCATGTCAACTTTCGAGACTATAGACGGTGCCTCCGTGAAAATAAAAATACAGCGTGGCAAATAATATGAAGACGTTTGATCTTGGGCTAGAGGCGATATTCTATGCTAAAGCCATCACTCTGCTTGCAACGGTCGCTGTTGTTGTAATGTGGCTGTTCTACTATTGTTATCGCCTTAAACAAAAGAACGAAGCGATAGTGGGGACACACCATGTACCTTACATCGCATATTCCATCTGTATTATTACGTGGATCAGCAGTAATGCCTACTTCCACACTGGCTTGTTGCCAGGACTTGGCACCACAGCAGCCATATTCGCAGCAAAGTTGGCCAACCTCAGCTCTTTCCTTGCTTTTGCCTTTGCGTATTACTTCTCGTGTCAGCTCGCAGCCGAAAACCGCAGTGGTAAAATCCATAGGTGGCAACAAACTATTCTCGCGAGCATGACGGGCTACTCTTTCTATATCAATTTGACCCCAGGGTTAACGGTAGAAGATGTCACCATTACGGCTCCAAGCCAATTCGTGATCGAGTTTGGCCCGCATACACCCTACTTTTTCATTGGGGTTATCAGCTTGATTGCCCTTACACTGACTAATCTAGTGACCATGCGTGCCAATAGCAGCAAACTAACATTAGCCAAAACCAACTACATGATTACAGGTATCTTGGTATTCATGCTATCTACAGCAACGATTCACATTGGCGTTGCCTATTTCCTACGTGATTTCTCGCTCACCTGGCTCCCCCCAGCGTTGTCGCTCAGTGAGATGTTGTTTGTAGGCTATGCTCTGCTGACCTCTCGCTTCTACAGTTTTAAATACCTTACATACATAAGCCTTAATGTGCTGCTGGTGTGTGCAATTTTAGTGATACCTTTTTGTACGGTATTTATTCCCCTAACCGACGGTAACCAATGGCTATTAGCGATACCCATCTGCGCGATTATCGGCATTACATGGAGTCCAATCTACAAACGTGTAAGTCCTTACTCCTCATTGCTTGTCTATAGAAACAAAAAGACACCGGTACAACAGATACTCGCATTAGAAGAAGGCTTTAAGTTGTCGATTGACGATGCCATGCGTCGTTTAGGTCGCCAACTGCAAATCCCAGAAGATAAGCTTCGACTAGTTAACAGTAATTACAACGAAACCTTCTACGAAGATTACCTATCTAGCAAAGAGTCCGTTCTAGTGTTCGATGAGCTTTCTGAAGAGCTAGATGATACTGCGCTCGCTAAACGGTCGCTAAAAGCACTTTATGACAAGATGAGTTCGAACAACACCGCGTTGGTAATGCCACTATTCGGACACAAAAAATCAGTCACACACTTGCTAGTATCATCGCACAAAAGCAACAATCGTATGTTCTCTAATGAAGAAATCTCTGCACTGCAAACCTTGTTAACGCGTGTACAAAGCACCATCGAAGCCGATAGACGAATTCGCCAAAGTCGTGCTCTTGCTAACTCGATCGCTCATGAGATGCGTAACCCACTCGCTCAAGTGCAACTGCATTTTGAGGTGTTAAAGCAGCACATTGATAATCAAGCACCAACTCAACAAATCTTGACTGACATTGAGAATGGCCAAGCAGCGATTCAACGCGGGCGGCAACTGATTGATATCATCTTACGAGAAGTCAGTGACAGCTCGCCTGAGCATGGACCAATCACCATGACATCTATCCACAAGGCCGTGGACCAAGCCGTCAGCCACTATGGCTTTGAGAACGAGAAGATCATTGAGCGAATTCGTTTACCACAACACGCTGATTTTGTGGCAAAACTAAATGAAACTCTATTCAACTTCGTCATTTTCAATCTGATACGCAATGCAATCTATTACTTTGATTCTTACCCAGACAGCCAAATTGAGATCAGCACCAAAACAGGATCTTACGAGAACGTTCTCACATTTCGTGATACCGGCCCCGGCATTGACGAAGCCATTGTTCATAAGGTCTTTGATGACTTTTTCTCTTTCCAAAAAAGCGGTGGTAGCGGCTTAGGACTGGGTTATTGCCAACGAGTGATGCGCTCATTTGGTGGCAGAGTGGAATGCCATTCCAAACTTGGTGAATTTACTGAGTTTCACCTGTACTTCCCTATTGTACCCAATGCTCCAAAAGCGGAGACGCTGCGTACGCCTTATTTCAACGGTTGGAAACACAACCAATCGACGGAAGATAAAGCCGAAGCTGATGTAAAACCAGAGAGCCAAACTCCAAGCGGTGATATAGAACCTGAACCGGCAAGTACGCTAACAGAAAGTAAGCAAACAGAACGCACGCAAGCAGAAAATCAACCAGCATCAAGCCATCTTGCACCGACGGTACTTATTGTTGATGACAAAGAAGTGCAACGCACGCTTGTTCAGATGTACCTGAGCCGACTTGGCGTAAATAGCTTGCAAGCTAAAAACGGGGAAAATGCTGTCGAGCTGTTCAGATCACACAAAGTTGATTTGATCTTAATGGATGTACAAATGCCGATAATGAATGGCTTTGACGCAAGCCAGATCATCAAGGCGCGCTCACCTCAAACACCAATTATTGCTTTGTCTGGTGAATCAGGACAACGAGAGCTAGACATGATCAGAAAACTGATGGACGGTCGCCTAGAGAAGCCAACCTCTTTGAACGCACTGCAACACCTACTGGACAACTGGCTAGAGAAAGGCTGGGCGCCAAACGCTTCTAAAGAAACAGAAAATGAATAGCTGACTACGGTTAAGTGAATCAATTAAAAAAAACGATTAGAACTCACTGATGGTTGGCCTCAATCATCGCCGTTTCGATCAAATCCAGTAACCACTTGTATTTGGCAGAATGTTGGTTTTTCTTATGAAGATAGGCAAATACCTCCATTTTCTCTGCATCTTCTTCTAATCCTTCAATCACAATCGAGCGCAATACTCCCTTGTGCTGTTCGATCACCGGAGGCATGCAGGGTGCGATCATGTTGGAATGCTTAATCGTTTCTATTAACCCAACAACTGACGTCGTTCGAAGCGCCATATTAATCGATTTACCTTGGCTTAAAACTTCTTCTTCCAATCGCGAGTGTTTGTTTTGATCGAAGTAAGCAAGGTCAACATGCGCAAATGGAAAGGACAACAAATCATCAATCTGTGCTACATCCTCTTTAAAAGGATGGTCGACTCTTACTGCCAATACAAATTTTAGGGTCACGAGAGGCACAGCAATGATCTCGGCGGGCAGGTTTTCAGCTTCAAAGTGAATAACAAAATCAATCTCGTCACTCTTAAGTCTTTCCAGTGAATCTTGGGAGCTAGTATGACTAATCAACCTCGAAAGTGGACTTTCATCTGAGAGTTGATGAAACAGAGAGGGTGTTAACCAAGGCAAAAGGTGCGGGTTCGCCTCTATCTTAAAATCTTCGCTTAGTTCGGCAGGAGTAAACTGTTTACCCTCTTCTATCGCCGTGACCAACCCGTCCAATAGTGGAAATACACGTCGATACAGTTCATCAGAATAAGGCGTCGGGAGAAACTGCTTATTGGACAAAACAAATAGCTCTTCACCTAATGATTCCTTAAGCTTTTTGACGCTTTGGCTTACCGCTGGTGTCGAGACAAACAGCTTTTCAGCTGCTTTGCGCAAGCTTTTTTCCTGATACACCACCACAAACACTTTCAATAAGTTCAAATCGACGTTATTCAGTTTCACACCCAAACCATAAACCAATACTTAACGAATGGTTAAGTTTATATGAATTAACTTAACGATGTCCACTTTGTATAGTTACCTCACCTTCACGCAGTACACGGATGTAGTGAGATAAATTTATGAGGCATCTATGTTATTACAACGTTCAATCCTTTCTCTAACTCCTTTGTTTCTGGCAAGTGTCGCGTTCGCGGAAGAAGCCGAAATTCAAGATATGTCAGATCCGTTAGCCGTCTATACACAAGGTGGCTTCGGTTACACAGACAAAGGCTTAAACCTGAAAATCGGGCAAACCTATGACACTGGTAGCGATACGACCATGGGTATGAATGTCTTCGAAGTCAAAGGCATCGCTGGTGAAGCCATTGGTTGGAATAACCGAGGCGCAGATGACACTATCGATTCGATTCGTTTCAGAAACTTCGGCGTAGACTTAACCAATGGTCGAGGCACACAAGTCGATATGTCTTGGGATTTCGATAGTAATCAAGGTAGTGCGTCATACAGCTTTATACAGGCTCTTCCACAAATGGGCATGTTTAATTTCTATCCGCTTGCAGGTGTCGGTGTTGCTGCAGGTGAAGAGTTGGTTGAAGGCTCTGGAGGCAACCTCGACGCGGATCAACTTCGTGATCGCTACAACATGCACGGTACTTTCTACGTGGCGGGTATGTACGCAAAAATGCAACTTACCGACAAGATTTGGTTGAACTATAACCCTATGTATTTAGGCACGATGTCTGGTTCATCAACGTTCAAAGATTATGGATTCGAGGGCAGTGATTCTGTACTCGCACATGAGTTTGCTGCGAGCTACCAGATTAACCCAAGGACGAACGTTCGTTATTTTGCAAATTGGACAGAAAACACCAGTATCGAAGACGGTGATCACCGCATCGAATTTAACTATCAGTTTTAAGCAGTCACTTTCTGCTTGGATGAGCTCTTTCAGTTTGAACCAATGATTTCTGTTCGACGAGCCATTCCCGTTTTGACGAATAATTTTGAGTTTTGAGGACACATTATGAATATGATATCTAAAGCCTTTGTTGGTAGTTTCACTTGCCCATTACGCTCAGCTGCCATGCTAGTTTCTGTAACAGCCTTGTTTTCAGCCACAGCGATAGCAGGCAACGGTGATGCGACAGAAACGATCCAAACGCGTGCAGGTGACTTTACTTTCGAAACCGACTTTCTTCATGGCATTCCAACACAAGAAAGCTCTGCAAAACTGTTTGAACTGATGGACTATCAACGCGCGTCACAAGCTTACATTTGGTCCGTGCCTTTGGTGTCAAACTACGCATGGAAACAAGCCTATGCCGACATGGGGGCAGAGGATGGTCAAATTACTTATGTTGAGTCTCATGAATCTAAGCTAGGAGGTTTAACTTACAATACCTCTACGCCTTACGCGATTACTTGGTTTAACGTAGAGAAAGAGCCCGTTGTTATAGAAATACCCACAAATGAACTGCGTGGCGCGGTACACACCATGTGGCAAATCGGTATTTCTCAAATGACTGAGCCGGGCGTCTACGTGGTAAAAGCGAAAGGTTCTGAAACGCCGAGTAACCTGCCAAAAGGCGCAAAAGTATTTGAGTCTGATACCAATAATGTTTTCTTGGGTGTTCGCTTAATGGCTAAGTCAGATCAGCAACGTATGAAAGACTTAGAAGCATTAAAAATTACTGACCTTAACGGCAAGCCGCTCAGTAGCAAAGGCGTGAACTTCCCTGAACGTGGTGACGATGCTAAGCACCCACGTGGTATGGCATTTTGGGAGGCCTTGAATGAAGCGATCCAAGCCGAACCTGTAGCAGAGCGCGACCGCATGATGCACGACATGTTACGCCCACTAGGTATTGAAAAAGGCAAAGCATTTACTCCATCAGCTCAGCAGCGTGACATCTTAGAACAAGCTGTAATCATGGGTGAAGCTATGGTTAAAAACATCGATTTCAACAAGACTGAACGTCTACCACACGCGGCTTATGGCAAAGAAGGGAATTCGTGGGAAATCGCAACGGCTTCAACACCAAACCAAGACCGTCACTATGGTATGGACCTCGATGGACGTGCAGCTTGGTTTTATGAAGCCGTCACTAACGACATTGCAATGCATGGATTTGAGAACGGCGGTTGGGGACAGATCTACCTAGACAACTACCGTGACGACAATGGCAAAGGGCTAAATGGCAGTAACCACTATACTTTGACGCTAGATGGAGATGTAAATTTCGCCGATTTATTCTGGACCATCACTGTCTACAACGTCGAGAACCGCGCCATCATCGACAACGAAATTGAGCGTGCCGACGTGGGTTCTAACATTGAAGGGACAGTTAAAGATTCGCAAGGCAATTACACCTTCCACTTCTCGCCAACTAAGCCTGCTGGTGTAAATGAAGCGAATTGGGTGCAAACCCGAGAAGATGAAAACTGGTTTGTTTACTTCCGCGCTTACTCACCAAGTAAAGCATTTGTAGCGCAACAGCCAGAAACCTTACTGCCTAACTTTAAGCGTGTGGACTAGCCGCTAAGTCTATGTACTAACGATAAAGTCCACTGCGACCCACGATAAAAGAGGAGCCTCAGCGCTCCTCTTTTTATTCCATCTAGCCTTCAAAGGCGCTGCGAAATAAACTCAACTAGTTGTTTTTCTGATTCTTGAAACAATTCCATGATTTAAAAGAGTAAAAGGGTTATACATAATGATGTGTTATCTAAATTACTGAAATTATCATGACGCCCAAAGAGATCCTTAAAATTCCCAATGTCCGCTACTTCTTGATGTTTAGAAGCAGCTACTTTGCGCGTTTTTACTACCCTATATTCACCCTACTTTATTTAGATTACGGGCTAACCCTATCTCAATTCGCGATGCTCAATGTAGTGTGGGCTGCCACCATTGTGCTTGCTGAAGTACCGTCTGGCGCATTCGCCGATACCTTAGGCCGCAAGAAACTGGTGGTGCTGTCTTCGATTGTGATGTTTGTTGAGATCGCGATGATAGCGCTAGTACCAACCGGAAACCCCGACTTGGTATTCATAGTCTTTCTAATTAACCGGATTCTCAGCGGCTTAGCGATGGCACTGGCCAGCGGTGCTGACGAGGCATTGGCTTACGACACCTTAAAAGAACAAGGCAATGAAGAGTTGTGGCCGCGAGTGCTGCAAATTCAGCTTCGTGTCGCCTCAACGGTCGGTATCTTTGTCACACTAATTGGCGCGGCGATGTACGACGTGAACTTTATGGCGAACATCTTTCATTTCCTTGGACTATCTGAACCAGAAAGCACTAAAGATCTGATGCGTATTCCTGTGTTCGCCACCCTATTTGTAGCGATGATCGCCATCTATGCCGCGATTAATATGCGCGAAGAGAAAAAGGTAATGCCAAGCGACCAAATCAAATTGGCAACCACCATCGCCAGCCTTAAATTAACAGCTGACACAGGTAAGTGGGTACTTGCTACGCCTTACGTGCTGTTCATGTTGTTGTATTACAGCCTGTTCGAACACACCTCAAGAATGTTCCTAACCATGAACAGCCAATATTATCTCGCCATCGATATTCCTATTATCTACTTCGGTTTTATTGGCGCGGGGATCAGTTTGCTTAAAATCATATTGGCGGGGCAAAGCCGTAGGCTAGCAGAAAGCATGGAGCCTAAAACCTTCATTGTGGTTATGGGTTTAGCAAGCATGGCGACTTATTATTGGATCAGTTTAGGTTGGACGATTTACGGGGTTATTCCAGCACTAGTATTGATTTTTATTATCATGACGATGAACATTTTCATTAGCTACCACCTGAATAAAAAAACCGAATCACACAACCGAGCCACTGTCCTCAGCTTTAAAGGCCTGATGTTTAATCTCGGATATGGGCTGATCGGCATTTTGTACGCTTACTACTATAAACTGGTGTCTCAGGGCTACACCGAACAAGAAATAGAACAGAACCTCGCTTTCTTAGCTTCACTGTCTTCGTTTTTCTATTACTTCACCTTATTGTTCGTTTTGATTAGCGCGTTGTTCTATTTCAAAAACAAAAAACAGCCGATCTTTTGAAGAACGTACTGATACTGAATGGAGAGTAAAATGAGCCTCTGGCTATAAATAGACCATGTCGCTTCTTATCATGTGATTTTTTGTTAAGATAATCATCAAATTACATAACACATGGAAGCGTCATGTCTTTTAGTTGGATAGCTTTTACTCTTCTCGCAGCCTTCAGCCAATCTTGGCGCAATGCCTTTCAAAGCAAGTTAAGTGGCACCATGAGTGTTGCTGGTGTAACGCTGGCACGTTTTATCTGGGCTGGCCCAATCGCCTTAATTTATCTGTGCGTCCTCTATCAATGGAAGCCAGTATCCACACCTGATTTTTCGGGTGAGTTTGTTTTCTACATTATTGCAGCAGCCATTATGCAGATCCTCGCGACGGGTTTAATGGTGATGTTATTTAAGCTCGAAAACTATGCGATAGGAGCTGGCTTAGCCAAGTGTGAAGCCCCCGTATCTGCTGTGTTATCCGTATTGTTTTTTGGTACTGCTTTGACACTAACAGGTTGGGTCGGCGTGCTTATTGGCACGTTAGGCGTACTAATCATGAGTAGTTCTTCTGGTTGGCGAAGCTTGTCTCCGAAAGTGTTCTTACTAGGTATGGCGTGTAGTACCGCTTTTGCTTTAACGTCTCTTTGGGTACGTGAAGCAAGCTTGAGCATAGGGCTTCCCTTCCCCCATAGCGCTGCTTGGGTGCTGTTTCTGGTCATTACTCTTCAGACATGCATTATCTGTACGTATCTCTTTTTCAGAGAGCGAGACACGCTGCGCCAGATATTCAAGAAATCTAAACTGGTGGTGATGACAAGCCTAGCGAGTGTTATCGGTTCTCTGGGTTGGTTTAGCGCGATGTCGCTTCAAGCCGTGCCGTACGTAAAGACACTCGGGCAAGTCGAAGTGATCTTCATGGTGTTGATATCCTACTTCTGGTTAGGGCAAAGCATCGCACGCAAAGACATTGTTGCACTCATCTTACTCTCTATCGCAGCGGTCTTGGTAATGTGGCAGTGAGCTAATAATGTGACTGTAAATTGAATCGTTCGACATTGCCTATATATCCAGCAACTCTATGCCTTTTAGCTCTACCGCGCCTCGTTATGGAGCACTCGTTACTTGGTTGAATGACGACTGTCTGGCATTATGCGCCCAAGAAATCTGTGGTTATTACACAGCAAAGAATGAACGAAGGTAGTCAGTGGTAGAAAACAGCCAACAATTAAGTGACCGTTACGACGAACATGGTTACTTTGTTATCAGAAATTATTTCAATGAAGCTCAAATTGCATCGCTTAGAAAAGTCGTGCTGAAATTCCATGAATCATGGAAAGCAGACAACGAAGAGTTCTATAAAGAAGAAGCATTTAACTCGTCTTTAATTACGGGAAGCGAGTATTTGCTCGCCGACGATAGAAGCGTGCTTTTCGACTTCATCAGCTCGAAACAAGTGATGGACGTGGTTGATGCGGTGATTCCGAACAAACCGGCATTCATGAATACACAGCTGTTCTTCAACCCGGTAAATCCGCAACAAAAAGACTTCTGGCATCGTGACTGTCAATACGACTACGACGTTGATGACCAAATGAAAGTCATCATGGAAACCCAGGTATTGCATCTGCGAGTGCCCATTTTTGATGAGCCCGGTATGGAGCTTATCCCCGGCACTCACAAACGCTGGGACAATGAAGAAGAATACAACGTTCGCCAAGAAGAAAATGGTAAAGTGAGCAGCGATGATATCTCTGGTGGCAAGCAGATACCGTTAGAAGCGGGCGACTTATTGGTGTTTTCAGCGGATATGATCCACCGAGGCCGATATGGCTTGGATCGTTTGGCTTTGGATATTTTGATCTTCGATTCGGCGGCAGACTATGTCGACTACGTTGATGACGATTGTTTACCGACTCCAGCCATGCTGAGCAATATTACCGACCCAAGATTGTTTATGAACACGCTACACTTAAAATCGATGCTTTGCTCGTAAGAGATTAAAACAGTTACATCAAAAGTCACATGACTTGAAAATAATAACAAATATGTTCACATTTATTTCATAGCGCTCGCAATAAGATAGCTTCATATTCAATATTCGAGATAAGTAATATGAAAAAATTAATTACTAGCATGTCACTACTTACAGCACTTGTTTCGGGTGCTGTTTTAGCCGAAGTGAATGGTGAAGATTTTAACGAATTCCCTAAACAAGATGCTGCGCACTGCTTTGGTTGGGCGGCAGGCTTAGATAAAGACCAAGATTACGCTAAGTTTATTGTCGAGCTATCGAAAGATCGCACAGTGAGTGTCAAAGAAGATCCTTATATAATGGAAGAGTTCGGCACTGCAATGGGCTATTCAGAAGCGATGTTAGAATTTGCTGGGAAAGAAGCTGCGGATGCTAAATATAAACTAGTCTGCGATCCAATCAAACAAAGCTATGGCTTTTGATCGCGGGGTTTCACCGCAACGTCAAAGACTTGATGCAAAGGCTCCACATGGAGCCTTTAAAGTGTACTGACTCAGTCAGGCATTCCGAATAGTAAAACTTATTTATGAACCTTCGCGATTTTCATTCCATGTATCCAGAACAAATTTTAATTGAACCAGGCAACAACTCGTTCTTTCAAGCTCGCATTCTTTCTCCAAATCCAATACAAGCCTTCCTCTAGCTCTTCAACGCTCATACGACTTGGCTGATAAACCGGATGGCTACCATCGTACTTGGACCAATCTTTAGTAAGAAGTCGCCCTTCTCGCTCTAGCTGACTAAAAGACTCCGAACCGGGAAACGGAATCATGTAGTGTGGGATCACCTTATCAACCTTGATATCTTCGACGAACTTCTGCGTTTGTTTGAAGATAGAAGTGTCATGTTCATCAAAACCGAACAAAAAATCTCCCCATACTTCAATACCATGAGATCTTATCTCAGCGATGTACTCTTTCATTTTAGATGGCTTCACAAAGCCTTTTTTCTGAGCCTTTAAAGCCTCTTCAGATGGCGTTTCTATGCCTAATAATACAGCTTTGAACCCTGACTTCACCGCAGCACTAAGCAATTCGGTGTCACGAGCAATCAAGACTGTCGTTTCCCCATAGAAGCTCATGTTAAGCGGCTCAATGGCTTTAAATAGTGCCAAAGCATATTCACGGTCATGAGTGAGATTGTCGGAGTGTAACTCAACCCACTCAATACCTAATGTCTTGAGATCCGCTAACTCGCTGACGATATTTTCGATTGGCCTTTTCTGGAACTTATCAAAGAACCTTGGCACTAAACAGAAGTTACATTTAAATGGGCAACCTCTTGTCACAACTACTGACCATGTATAATTGTACGCTTCAGGATTGATGATATTTGTTGGGTATGGATTGAGCATACTGAGATCGACAGGCTCGGAGCTTTCATAAATAGGCTGTAGCGAACCAAACTCTGCGTCACGTAGTAACTGAACCCAGTAGTTCTCAACTTCTCCCATCGCCAAACAATCCGCATATACTGCCGCTTCTGAAGGGTTAAACTGAGTATGTAACCCCCCGAGTATGACTGTTTTGCCTTTTTTCTTATATTTAGAAGCTAGCTCATAAGCCCGATAAGCATCTGGAGTCGACATTAATATCACCACCAAATCAGCATCATTATAAAGGTCGGCTTTTGCACCTATCGTCTCATCAACCATATCTAACTTGTACCACTTTGGTGTCGCAGCAGCGGCGGCAAAGATGTTTTGTGGAGGTCCCCCCGTAGAGGCTTTGTATTTTGAGTAATCGCTGCCAGCAGACGCTTTAATTAAATAGATTTTCATAACGTATCCTAATTATTAAATTTTGCTTTGCTACAAAGAGCTAAAAAACTCAAAGACTCTATTGTCCATATAGAAATATACCCCTCCCATCACAAACCAACTGATGATGATTAAGGTAAACAAAACTGGATGTTCTTTTAGCTCAATACGTTCAACAAAGAAGGCTTCTTTTGCGCGAAGATTTTCCCATCCCCAAAACCAACAAAATAGCCCCCAAATCAGAAGTAGATGAAACTTAAGAGCAAACAAGGCCATGGTCAGAGCCAGCAATGTTTTCCACTTAGACATTACTTCAGGCACGTTCATCTTTCTTAACTCCCAGTTATTAAACTAGGAATCATTGTAAATAGGTGTTGGTCAACTTTTGGTTAACTAATTTCAATTTGAACAATCGATTGCCAACAACATCGATGTTAAGCAATATTACCGACCCAAGATTGTTTATGAACACGCTACACTTAAAATCAATGCAGTACTCATAATCCATAAAGGTGCCCGAACTATGACTGACACTAAGCAAAATACCCGAATTAGCCAGTTCCGTTTCGGTCAGCCAAAAGAATCTCTCAAGTTAGAACATGTCGCTTTAGGGGCACTAGACAAAGATAAAGTTCGCGTACAAATTGAAGCGACTAACATCAACCCTAGTGATCTGTTGTCGATTTATGGTGTGGGCCAATACAAACATAGCCATCAGCCGCCGAGAGTACCGGGATTTGAAGCGGTCGGAAGGGTTGTAGAGTCCAGTATTGCTGAGTTTTCAGTAAATCAGCGCGTGCTCGTGGCAACCAGTGGAACATGGCCGAACTATGTAGATGTATCACCAGATGACCTGTTCCAAATTCCTCAGCATCTAGAAAATGGCTACGCCTGCCAGTTGTACATTAATGCGCTAACCGCATGGGTGTTGACGACAGAAGTGGCTAAGCTGACCCAAGAAGATGTGTTGATCATCAACGCGGGCAGTTCAGCCATCGGTAAGATCTTCTCCCAGTTATCAGCATCACTCGGCTTCAAAATCATTGTCGTTACATCACAGCCGACACAATACCCAATCACTTCCAGTTGGGTGTTAGATGCAAACGACGATTTAGCTTCTCAAATCAAGGCATTAAGCTTGCCTATGCCAACCGTTGCTTTTGATGCGATTGGCGGATCACCCGGAACCGATCTTATCTACACCCTTGGCAACAACAGGCGCTTTATCAACTATGGCACGCTGTCGTTGGATTTTTACGAGCCACGCTTCTTTGAGTACGCGAAAAGCCAACACATCGATTTCAGCACCTTCTTCTTACGTTATTGGGAAGAAGCGGAAGGTAAAGATGTTCGCCGTGAAAAGTTCACGACTATGCTAGATCACTTCATCACAAACGATATTCAGCTCGACGTCGACCGCTACCTGCCATTCGATGAAGTGCAAACCGCGATTGATCTTATTGAATCGAAAACCACACGATTAGATGGCAAGATCATATTGCTTCCTTAGTACATCGTTGATCGCGATAACTTGCGCTCGTGTTAGGTAACCCTCCTAACACTGCGTTAAACGGGGGAGTTTAAAAAGACGTAATCACTTCAAATAAATAACGTTTGTATGTTTCGGTTTGCTCAACCCAGTTTCAAGTTTTTTCGACAGCGTTTCCGCACACATAGGTTTGGCTAAGAGATAACCTTGTCCGTAGTCACAGTCCGATTGCGCTAAGAAGCTTGACTGGACAGTTGTTTCAATTCCTTCAGCAACGACCTTAATACCTAGCTGGTGAGCCATTGAAACAACTGCAGCACATAGAGCGCGGTCATTCATATCGCACTCAAGATCATTGACAAAGCTTCGGTCAATTTTCAAACCATCAATGTTGAACTCTCGCAAGAACCCTAGTGAAGAGTATCCGGTGCCAAAATCATCTAACCAGACTTTGATCCCCATACTCCTAAGGTCGTCCAACGTTTTCTTTGCGCTTACCTTATCAAACATTAGGGTCGTTTCGGTTACTTCTATATGTAACCTTGTCACTTCAACTTGATGTTTTTGTGTTTGATATTGGAATGTTCGGAGTGCTTTATCGCCATAGAGCTGCTTTGGAGACAGGTTTATCGCAACATAAAATTCAGGAGGAAGGTGATGTCTAAAATCCCACTCCTGAATATCTTTGCAGGCTTGCATTACTATCCAATCACCAAGTGTATGAATAATATCCGTGGCTTCAGCGATAGGAATGAACTCAATAGGAGAAATATTGCCTTTTGTAGGATGATGCCAACGTATAAGGGCTTCAACTCCAACGACATGCCCTGTTTTCAGGTCAAACTTTGGTTGATATAAAAGCCTAAACTGACAAAATCATCTATCGCAGATCTAAGTTCCTTTTCGATGACTCCTCTTGCGAGTATCTTCTGTTCGATTTCTTGGTTGAAGAAACAGTACCTACCTTTACCATTCTCTTTGGCGCTGTACATTGCCATGTCCGCACTTTTAACCAAGTCTTCAGAGGTGTTTCCCGAGTCCGGATATAAAGCAACGCCAACACTCGCTCCAACCACTACCGATTCACCTACGGACCTGAGGTAAATCGGCTGTTTTAGTGAGTTCACAATATCAGAGGCAAACTTAGATACTGTATCCTGTGTCTTAACTCCTGATAAGCGAAGCAAAAACTCATCCCCCCCAACTCTTGCAATCATGCATTGAGGCTCGTCCTTTGTAGCTATTTGCCCCATTTTTTTTAGCGAGTTAGTTAATGTCTGAGCCACTTCACTTAACAGCTCATCTCCAGCTTGATGTCCAAGGTTGTCATTGACTCGTTTAAACTCGTCCAAATCGATAAAGAAAACCGCAAACACCTCTTTTGACTGTTTGCATCGATGAATACATCGTTCAAGGCATTTAATAAACTGAGAGCGATTCGGTAACTTAGTCAGCGGATCGTTATAAGCTAAAAACTCAACTTCCTCATTCCGTTGCTTGAGGCTTGAATCCATACTATCAAACGCCTGAGCAAGTTCTCCGAGTTCATCACTGCGCTGTATATTGTTTGATACTTGAAAAACCCCTTTACTGATGCGTTTCGAATGTTGTAGGAGTTGATTAATCGGACGAATCATCGTCTTAGCTAATAACATGGAAAAGAGTAAGCTCACCAAACACATGAACATTGTCAAGATTATGCTCAACACCGCGCTATAGCTTCTACTTGACTCAGTAATATCCTTGATAATGGTGTTATTTTTCTCGATATCGTCTTTCACAGCCTTTAAGGAGTAGCTCATCACTATGCCACCTAACCGAGTCTTATTCATCGTGATTGGCCGTGCAACAATCAGTGCTGATGAATTGTTTTCTGTGTAAGCTTCTTGCTTATTCAAGACATTTTCTTGCACCCTTGGCATATCCAAGTTGGAGCCATAACCGAGTACTACATCTTCTCCTGTATGAACTATCAGACCATTAGCATCAAAAACCTTTATGAATATGACATCTTTATTTTCAAAGGCAGGCTCTAAAATGGAGTTAATATTATCGATATCATAAAAATACATCGGATCAAAAAGTGCATCTGAGAGGTACTCAACCGTTTGTTCTGCTTGACTCTGAGCTTGGGAAGTAAAGTTCTCTGCAATATTCGTTGCCGTTTCTTCCAGAATTTCATCACTATAGTATGAAGATATCAGCCACTGAGACAAGGAAAGGCAGCCCATAGTCAAAACGACCATAAGCATGTTTCCGAGAACCAATTTACCTTTTAACTTCATAAGCAATAACTTCTCTAGTTAACGGGAGATGTATTCATCAACCAGTCGTTTTTGCGCTTCCGCCCAAGAAATGCTTTCTACAATCTCTGGTGTGATAGCATCAAACTTTTTCGTCTTCTTATAGGCTTTCAAAGCCTGTTTACCTTCCTCACTTTCATGAGCCGCAAGCAATACTAAGAGCATGTTTTGCTTAAGTTCGGAGGAGAGATCAGGGCGTATTAGAACTAGTGAGCGGGGAATCGCTTGAGAAGTATGGATTACCTGTAACTGTTGTTTTACCTGCTCGGGAATTTCTTTCTCCCAATCGAGATTACTAAATGCAGCTGACGCAACAATATTACGATGAACCCAGCTCATCATGTTGGATTCTCCTCCAGACTTTGAATATTCATCGGAGAAAAAATATCCCACCTTATCTTTCGGTGGATACTCTCTAGGGGGAACTTAGCTCATAGAGCTTATATCCTTGCCCAAGCAGTATCGCCGCAGGGACAAGAAACGCACTAGTAGAACCGACATCCTCAAAGACAACCGTTTTTCCACGCAGGTCACCTAGGGAGTCGACCCCGTTATTGCGTTTGGAAAAGAAGATTGAATGATATTCAGCCACACCGCCTTTCCATCGTCTTGCTAAAAGTTCAGCACCCGAATATTGCATTAATTCCTGTGCTGCAAACACCGTTTCAGAAACCAGATCTACCTGACCACTTTTTATCCAACGAGCCATTTGACGAGAGTCGCGGGCGACAACAACTTGGCCTGTTTTGATACCATCGTTAGATAGATTTTCAGCTAAGTAATCAGCAAAAGGCTGTGCACGTTTGAATGCTTTTTTTGGGTTAGAGCTAATAACCCCTATGATTATTGTTTCTTCACGCAAGGTGCTTTTCGTGTCTGCACTAGCGGATACCGTGAAAAGCGAACAAACAATTACTGCTAGCAGTAAAACGAACTGTTTACGAATGGACTGACAACTAAACATGCACGCACCAAAATGTGATATTTATCCCAATATTAAAACTATAATATTCGAAAATCATAGAATCTGCCATCTTGTATTACCGATTAGTGGTGTAAGTACACAATCGCGAATAAATTAATCTCATTACGTTAACAACAAGTTGTTATTGCGTCTTCTTGCGTGAAAATTTAGAGCAAATAGTCTCTACTCTAAGATCATAAACGTGGTCACGAACCATCTAACAACAAATTCGAAAACATCTTTGATGGCTTAAACATTCCCACCAACATCTGTATTCTCCCTCGCACTGATCTATTTCCCTCTTATCGAAGTACAAGTTATTAATAATTCGATATAAATCGCTCTATTGTTTGAAATTGTTGTCTACAGTTTCATAGAGCTTGTCGCTTCAATAATTGCCACAAGTAACGACACCTTTTGATGGTAAGTTTTGGTTATAAGGAAAGGAAATGGAAAGCCCAATTGTCACACTCAAGCACGCCAGCAAAAGCTTTGTTGATGGCAACGATACCCATCACGTGTTGGAAAATGTCGACTTCGCTTTGGCGACAGGGGCAAGCGTGGCTTTAACAGGGGCGAGTGGCAGTGGAAAGAGTACTTTACTCAACCTAATCGCGGGCTTTGAACCTCTATCTGGTGGCGAGTTGTGGCTAGATGACGAGAACACATCAGATTGGAAAGATCCACGGTGGAGCCGATTCCGCCATCAAAAACTAGGCGTTATCTTTCAACAGTTCAACTTGCTAACCCCACTCAACGTAAAACAAAACATCGCCTTCCCGCTCCATTTAAATCAACAAAAATGGAGCGACTGGTGCGATTATTTAGTTGATACATTGAGTATCAGCGAACTACTCGAAAGACACGTATCTGCACTCTCTGGCGGTCAGCAACAACGGGTGGCAATAGCGCGTGCGCTAGCCCATAAACCCAAACTATTGCTTGCCGACGAACCCACTGGCAACCTCGACCAAAAAGCAGGGTTAGAGGTTATGAAGCTGCTGAGTGAAATCACTACACAAGGCAACACAGCGGTGCTTTTGGTTACGCACAGCCCAGAATGCGCCAGCTTTATGCAGACAAAATTGGTGTTAGACGATGGTTGTTTAAGGAACGCAGATCTAACCCCAAGAGCAGCAACGTTGTGAGTCATTCAATGAAGCAAACTGGCTTCGCTCAGAACCAGCTCACACATACCAAACTGACTCTGAATCTATTCGCGGCACACTATCGTCAATCACCATTGCAAGCCGCAGCGATTCTGATCGGCATTGTGTTAGCGGTCACCTTGTTTGTCGCAGTGCAAGCCATCAACCTCAATGCCAAGCGCAGTTATGCAGAATCTACCGAACAACTTAGCGCCCAAGCGCAGAACCTTATCATTCCACCAGCAGGGCAAAACTATTTGTCGGAATCGCTCTACTTCAGCTTAAGACAAAGCGGATTAAGCGCAGCACTGCCTGTTATAGAAGGGCGAGTAAGAGACGAGCAAGGCCGACGCTGGTCAGTTCAAGGCAGTGAGCTAATCGCCGCCCTCACTTCAAGAGCTCGCCACTCTCGCATCGACGAACAAAGCAACACTCAAACCAAAGAACCAAACATTTCCCTGTTCGACAATGCCTTACCTTTGCCGCAACTCTTAGCGGGTGAACCCATTGTGATGATGAGCCAGTCGCAACACCATAACTTGGGAGGAGTAGACGCACTCACTTTGGATGAAGTGCTCACCAAAGTCGTGGTATTGCCAGATGAATGGCAGCTCGGTAGCCGAATGTTGATGGATATTGGGTTCGCTCAGCAACTGCTTAACAAGCAAGGGCAACTGAGCTACATCGCTATTTTTGACACTAAGAGCGACACGAACAGCAATGCTCAGGATAAATGGCAAAGCCTTATTGGCGAGCAAGGGCAATGGATATCCAACAACCAAAGCACGGATCTCGGTTCAATTACCGATAGCTTTCACCTCAATCTCACCGCCATGAGTTTGTTGGCGTTTTTAGTTGGCCTGTTCATCGCTTACAACGGTGTGAAGTACAGTTTGCTGAAACGTAATCGGCTGTTGGTGCAAATTCAACAAGCCGGCATTGCGCCAAGCATCGTATTTTCAGCTCTGTTAGTCGAGCTGACTCTCTTAGTCACAGTGGGCGCGTCGCTTGGTTTCATTCTCGGCATTCAACTCAGCCATTGGCTACATCCAACCGTCGCGATAACGCTTGAGCAACTTTATGGTGCGACACTGCTTCCCGGCACATGGCAGTGGCAATGGTTAGTGCAGGCACTGCTACTCACGCTGGCCGCAACGCTTGTCGCCTGTTGGCAGCACTTTAAACAGCGGGTGCGACAACCCCTCTCTTCCCATGGCGGTTTCTATCAAGCACCGGAAGTGTCTAACGAAAATCAGCTGTTTGTTATCGGGGCGGTATTAACCATTGTCGCGTTAGCAGGGTTATGGCTGAGCGAACATCATCGCTTCACCATGGCATGGCTCGGTGTGTTAGTGGTGTCGATTCCTTTGTATTTGCCCAAAACACTCAGCGTGCTAGCGAACTGGAGCGAAAAACGCACCCAATCGGGGTTAATACAATATCTGTTCGCTGAGCTGCGTGAACTTATCTCCCCTCTCTCCCTCGCCATGATGGCGTTGCTTCTCGCTGTCACCGCCAATATCGGAATGAATACCTTAGTCGGCAGCTTTGAATCCACGTTAAAGCAATGGCTTGAACAGCGCTTACATGCCGATATTTACGTTAGCCCTGCCCAAGGTGAAATCGCGAATGCGGAACGTGCGTTAGAGCAGTTTGAAAGTGTTGAAACCGTTTATAAGCAATACTATGTCGACGATAACTTACAGGGCTTGCCGACTTTGCTCGGTACCAAAGACAGAGACACACTTGAGCAAACCATGGTATTTCAATCCCACCTTGATGATTTCTGGACGCGCTTTTACCAAGGTGAATTCGTAGCGATCAGCGAACCTACGGCAGTGAAGCTCGGCTTGTCCCTTGGAAGCCGACTCAAGCTCGACTCGATCCAAGACAAAACACTCATCGTCGGGGCGATTTTCCATGATTACGGCTCACCGAATGGCGAAGTGTTGCTTGCACCTAGTTTATGGCTCGAAAGCGGATTTACTGACTTACCCACCAGCTTGGGAATCAAAGTCTCTGGCGACCCACAAGTGGTGTACGAACAGCTACGCCAACAACTCAATTTGCACCCTAGCCAGCTTTACGATCAAGCGCAGATCAAATCGATCGCTTTAGATATCTTCTCACAAACCTTTGCCATCACTCGGGCGCTTAATGGCGTCACTTTAATGGTGGCGGTGATAGGGTTGTTCTGCGCCTGTTTCATGTTGCTCGATGCACGCAAAGCCGCTATTGCAAGGTTGTACGCGCTCGGTGTTAGTCAGCGAAAATTGATGGCGATTGTGGTCGGGCAAATCGTAGTTCTGGTCGCCTTCACTCTGGTTATCGCTTTACCACTCGGCGCTATGGTCGGTTATGTATTGACGGACATCGTCACCCTGCGCGCCTTTGGTTGGAGCTTAAATTACGTATGGAATTGGAGTGATGCACTCAGCATCGCAGCCATCACCATTTTAGTGGCTGTGTTTGCGACCTTGATTCCACTGTGGCGTTTGGTCAGTAAACCCGTGGTATCCAGTTTGCAAAGTAAGGTGTTGTGATGAATCGATCAATGAGAGTTTTCGTTCTCACACTTGGCATCTTGCTCCTTTTAGGGTGTGAGGACTCAACTCAACCATCAGCTCAAAATATGGGTTCGATACTTGGCGCAGAAACACAAACCGAGAATGAAACGGCAATCGATCAAGCGCAATTTTCTCCGGTAGTAAAAGGTATCGAGATCACCTTCCCTGCCGACCATCAAGCACACCCTAATTTTCGTCATGAATGGTGGTACTTAACCGCAAACTTAATTGATGAAGACGGCAATGCGTTAGGCGTGCAGTGGACACAATTCCGCTTCGCGGCTGCACCACTGGAAAATGGCAATAGCACTAAGGAAACTACGTGGCAAAGTCAGCAAATCTACATGGCACACAGCGCAGTCACCACTAAAGATAAGCACTACGCCGATGAAAAGTGGTCACGTGACCAAGCTGAACTGGCGGGTGTCAGCACTTCCCCATTTCGTGTCTATCTTGATGACTGGCAATGGAACTCTTCAAGCGATGATCTATTCCCCGCAACCTTGGAGGCTAATTCAGATCAGTTTGGCTACTCGCTTAAGTTAACCAGCAACGCGCCTTATCAAAAGCAAGGCGTACAAGGCTACAGCACTAAAAGTAGCGATGGCAAAGTGGCTTCCTACTACTACAGCCAACCATTCATTAATGTATCGGGCGAGGTAACTATTGATGGAGTAACCCATCTGGTTTCTGGCAAAGGTTGGATAGACAGAGAATGGAGCTCTCAGTTTTTACTCGACTCGCAACAAGGTTGGGATTGGTTTGCGCTAAGGCTGAGTGATGAAACCAGCTTGGTGGTATTTCAACTTCGAAACTCAACAACAGGCAAAGCCAGTTATTCCCATGCAAGGCTGATGAAAAAAAATGGCTCTGGCATCGTGATTAAGCAGCAAGACATCCGCTTAACAGCCATCAAGCAAACTGAAATCGATGGGCGTGACTACCCAACAGAGTGGCAAATTTCGATTCCAAGCCAGCAAATAGAACTGACCATCTCGGCACTCAATCCAAATGCCAAAATGCCGCTGTCTGTTCCATATTGGGAAGGGCCAATCGTTATTGAAGGAACACACTCTGGTACGGGCTATATGGAGTTGACTGGGTACTAAGCATACCGGCACGAACACCATTACGATCCAAAGCTTTTGCTATACCGAAAATTTTACTATCGTGGATATAACTTTGTAGTTCTCGACTTAATTCATTGTTTTATCGAGGATAAAATGTGAAACCCATCGCAATACAACCCCTATTTCAAATACAACGATGTTTAAAGAGTAATACCCTAAGAACCTTCGCTAAGGCAAAGTCATATATTTCGAGAATATTGTTATTGTGCTAATGGACACTTATTTTTCTTACAAGACAAATAACGATAAAACGGAGCTCACAACAAATGAAAGCATCACTTAAATTTATCACTCTTTTGATCTTGGTTATTTCAATTCTAGGGTGTGAAGATAAGAACGACGTCTATGCTAACCCTCCGAGCCATCTATTAGAGCAACTAGAAGCATACTTCCCACTGTCTATTAAGTACGTAAGAAAAAATGAACAAATAGCACTAACCCAAGGTATCCCTTTACTACCTCAATACGTTGAAATTGCACATAAGATTGGCATCAAATATCCTGAAAAAATCCGCGTACATTATGCCGATTCAATTCCTTTGCCTGAAAATGAATCGTTGCTATTTCAAATGCAACGTTTGGGGCTTGACTCTCCTTACTTTACGGGTTCAACATTTGGTTATGGCATTTGGATCGCTAACAAAGCAAAAGGTGACAAATTACTACTTTCTCATGAATTGATTCATGTAAAACAAGTCGAAGACTTGGGGCTTGAAGCATTTACTAAAAAATATTTATTGCAACTAGCCATCTTTGGTTACGTTGAAGCACCGATAGAAATCGAAGCTTATGAAAATGCAGGTAAATACTTATAACCGTATTCATTATTAAACTACTTATAAATCGATTCAACGGACTCCAATAGCACTTTGTAATGGTTAGCTTTTTTGGTTAGAGTGCTCGCATATTTTTTGCGTATATAACGTTTACGCATATAGCTTCGCCGTATAGTTTCAACAAATTGACAAGGCATTAGGTGATCGAGAGAATTATGAGTGACTACCAACTGACTGTGATTAGCCAAGTTTGGGTTTTATTAGCCTTCTATCCCATGGTTTCTTATCTCTACTACTTAAATTCCAGGTCGATTGCTCAATCTGCTCACGGCCTATTATCCTTAGTTGGATTTTTTTATGCTGTTGTTGCATGCGAATTTACTCAGTTTGACCCTCTGTATTATTGGTATTGGCCTATTGGTCTGTTTTTTGTCCTATCGTTACTTTCAACAATCTACTCATTTAAAGCCTTTAAAGGGAAGAAATTAGTGCATCTCATTCATGTGGTTACTATCCTCTCGAATGTACTGACCAGTTTTGTTTCGTTAATGGCGGTAGCCCATGATTGGATATAAGCGCCAAACAAATATTTAAGATTTCGAAGGTCTTGCCAAGCGACGGCTTGCCAATCCACTCGTGATATGAAAAAGCCATCACGAGGATGGCTATTAACGATTATAGATTGCAGAGGCACACCTTCATAACGCTCGTCTAAACGCTATTTAGTCAAATCGGCTTTGATCTGATCAACTTGATTCGCCAAAGAAGTATCTTGGAAATATTCACTGTGTGTTTTTCCTAAGTACAATTTCTTATTTGCTACTCGTTGATCCAACTTGTCTTTAACAATAGTGCCTTGTGCCAACTTATTGTTTAACTCAAGCGCAATTGCGGAGCTGTCTGAGACTATACTTCCTTTTGTATCGTAGTAACGAACTTGGCTGATATTCGCATCAAATGGGTCACAGTAAGCCGCTCCCAAATCACCATTTTCAATAATGCTGCTGTATTGTGCTTCGCTAATAGGCGTCTCTTTGTTTAGTACGAACTGGCTCCCTCGTACACACCAATTAATTCTTGTTCCAACACCAGGGAAGTATGCCGAAATCAAGTTAACTGCATAGTATGTATCTGGGGCTGACTGGTTTAATTTTGCATATCTATCAATCACCTTACCGCCAACAACTTGGAACTCAACTTCGCCATTGTCATAAGACTCAAAGAAATAGCTATTTCTAAACATCTTGCTGAAATTGACGTTATCAACAAAGCGCCCATTGTCGGATGTGAAGCTTTTCAGTTGCTGCTTGTGTTGAATGCTACCTGTTGTAATGTTGGTCACTAAACCAACCACTGTGTTTTTCGCAGCGTCGCTTTGCCAAGCCGTATAGTTACTTATATCTTGTTGAGGTGTGTTTGTCGTAGCATCGGCATCTACACTGTACTTGTAGCTAAGCTCGGTAATGTCTTGGCCTACTTTATTGACCTTGGCATATGACTTGTAACGACGCGCTTCACAATCTTGAAAATTTGCATCGTAGTAGAAATAACTGATCCAATCTTTAGCTTCGATAGCTTCGGTGGTGTGGGCAGAGTAATCGACAATTCCGTTTGCGCCATAAACACCATAAAAACCTTTGAGATCTTTTTGCTGCTTAGATGAAAGCTCTTCATTAAATTCATCGTCCCAACCAATACTATAAATATTAAATAGGTTTAGAGACTTGATACACTCTTTGATATCAGTATTACCTATAGCATTAGCTGTATACATGACGGGACTACTATAAGAGTTTTTTGCAACGTCATCTTTTGGATCTGCAACACTTCCTGATGCCGGGGTTATGGACATTTGAGGAACTACGGTTTTAGTCTTTTTAGGTGGTGGCGCAGCGCTATCGCTACCACCACCGCATGCAGAAAGTGTTACAGCTAATACTGATATCGTTGGGATAATAAATTTCAAATTTTTCCTCGGCATTTTGAGCAAGTGATTATATAAATGATCACTCAAATACGATCAAAAAACTAAATGCTTATATAACCAAATTCAAACCATTGACGAAACAGACGTGTACGTCCGCTATCAACACCGAATTTAATCTTTTAATAACAAAAACTTAAATATAAAAAGGGAAACATCAATTATTAATACATCGGATGAAAGAAACCAATCACAACAAACGGTTCTTATACTGTTCTGGCGTTTGGTTCGCGTAACGTTTGAACATGGTGATAAATGGACTTGCTTGGTTATAACCCAATGTAAGGGCGACCTCTTTAACCGATTGGCCGTTTCTCAACAAGTCCATAGAGTATAGGTAGCGCACTCGCAGTCGCCACTCGGTAAAGCTCATACCAAGCTCCGTCTGGCAATGACGAGAAAGGGTCCTTTCTGTGGTGTGGACACGTTCAGCCCAATCTTTCAGCGTCACTTCATCGGTTGGGTTCTCTTCAACAGAAGCCAATATAGGCGCTAGGTACTTATTGTCGGTCGAAGGCAAGAAGTGGTGTTCAACCTCACGCTGCGCAAGTTGGTCAAGCAGTACCTGAACGAGCCTTTGATCTTGCTCTGTTTCCGCAACATTTATCCCACGATCGCGAAAATCATCGATGATAGAAGACACAATCGGCGTGATCTTTATAAGGCTGGTTTTATCTGGCAGGTGTTGCGTGAGTTCTGGGGCGATATTTAGCGAGCAGTAGTCCAAAGGCTTACGGTTATAACTGCAGTGCATCACCCCGGCCGGTACCCAAATCGCTAGATGTGGTGGCGCTAGAAATCGAGTGCTTTCCGCTTCCATCTCTAATATACCGCCACTGATCAATTGAACCTGTCCCCATGAGTGGCTATGAACTCGGGTTTCAGTGTTCGAAAGAAACGCTTCAAAATTCATAAATACGTTGGATGGTGCCTTGTCAATTGATAAGGATGGATGAAGGTTTCTGGAGTGTTTTTTCAAACTTGTCTTCCTATCGCGCCTGATGTCTTTATAAAGATACTTGTAAGTATAACGACCTGTCAAACTAGCCGCATCAACTCATTCGCCACGGAATTCACATGCATTATCTCTTACCATTTTTTACAGTCTGTATCTGGGGCGCCAATGCAATCGTCAACAAGCTTGCTGCAAGCACCATAGAACCTAGCGCGATGAGTTTTTACCGTTGGTTTTTTGCGATGTTAATTCTCACGCCTTTCTGTATTCGCCCAGTAATGAAACAGTGGGCGGTCATTAAACCAAACCTATCAAAATTAGCGTTCCTCGGCTTTTTGGGCATGGTGTTGAACCAATCTCTAGGTTATTACGCGGGCTTAACCACAACCGCTTCTAACATGGCACTGATCACTTCTTTGGTTCCATTGATCAGTGTGTTTTTAAGCGTCCCTCTGTTGCACAAGTCGATTTCTAGTTTGAGTATTGTGGGCGGTGTGTTGTCACTGTCAGGCTTAGCTCTGATGTTAGGTAAAGGCGACCCGTTATTCTTCATGCATCAAGAATTGACTCAAGGCGATGGCTATATGTTAATTGCGGCCTTTGTTTATGCGTCTTACTGTGTGTTATTGAAACGCTGGAAAATGCCAATCAGTAGCTGGGTGGTGATTTACATTCAGGGACTGTTTGCTGTCGCGATGCTTACGCCACTTTGGCTTACCAGCGAACAGCTTTTACCACCGCAACAAGCGATCCCATTGATAGCTTACGCCGCGGTGGCCGCTTCAATTTTAGCGCCTTGGATGTGGGTGAAGGCGATTGACACCATTGGTGCTGACTCAAGCGCGATGTTTATGAATTTGATGCCAGTTATCGCGATTGTATTAGCTTCCACCTGGCTGGGCGAAAAGATTAACCAGTTCCACATCATTGGTGGTGTGATGGTGATTTCCGGTGTCATCCTTGCTCAAATCAAAAGAAAACCAAGGCTTGAGGCTCCCTTACCTCAGCAAAACTAACCCCGCTTAACCTGCGACAATGCCCCATTCCATTTTCCACTCAGTACCTGCCTCGTTAGCAGGTACTGTTGTTTATTGTCGATTTCTCGATTCATGCTCTCTGATTTTATTTTTCGTTCATGAAGCTTTTAAGTACGCTTAATAATGGTGTTTACTATTGCAATATCTCAGCAACTTCCGTTTAATGCACTAAGTACGGTTTAATTATTCAAAGCGTTAGAATAACTCTCCAGAAAGCAGGTAACTGTTGCTCTAATCGCTCTCCTATGGTCACACGGCTCATGTAACCCAGGTCACTATGAGCCATTTAGAAAAGTTATAGCAACGAAAGAACCGTCTAGTTACTTTGGTTTATACAAAAGTGAATACTTTAAAATTGATACCAATTTAGTTTTAACACCTTAACTCCCCGACAAATACAGATTATTACTGCAAAATGCATTAAAAGAATTTTCTAGCAATAATAAGAAAGGAAATATCTACGCGAAGGTTCTATACTTTCCGAACAGAAAGTGAGCTGATAAGAAAACAAATCTAACTATCGTTTTGGGATTAATTAAGATACCATCACTTTAACTAAACCAGATAAGCGACGGTTAGTTGGCTAACTCAAAAAGGTACCGACATGAGTACCACACGGCTTAGAAACACCTAGCATTCCGCTAGGTGTTTTTTTTTCAATCGACCCTTCCGCCAACTTGCTCGATAGAGTACTCCTCTGTTGGAGCGTCACGTCCACCTCCTTTAAACATCAATAGTCATCAACTCGCCATCTGTTTTAAAAAATAGTCTTGTTCGTGAGATTATCCGCTTTAATTTATGTCATCTTAAGTATATTGTTATTAGCAAGTAACGAGCATGTTATTCAGAACAATAATAATGAAGGAAGATAGATGAGCAGTCACAATA
This sequence comes from Vibrio sp. 1F279, assembly GCF_041439815.1. Lineage (NCBI taxonomy): Bacteria > Pseudomonadati > Pseudomonadota > Gammaproteobacteria > Vibrionales > Vibrionaceae > Vibrio > Vibrio sp. 1F279. The sequence continues at coordinate 40,954 of NZ_JBGOOU010000027.1, forward strand.
GCCGACAAGATGGTAAACGAGACGTTACTCTGCGTTTTTTAGCTGAACCCGGGGATGTGAACTTTGGTGGTAAAGTTCATGGTGGTGCCGTAATGAAATGGGTCGATTTAGCGGCTTACGCTTGTTCTGCTGGATGGAGTGGTAAGTACTGTATTACCGCTTACGCTGGTGGTATTCGATTCGTTGCTCCAATCCATGTGGGTAACCTTGTTGAAGTAAGTGCGAAGGTCATTTATACAGGGTCATCTTCTATGCACATCGCTATCGATGTTCAAGCCAGCGACCCAAAAGAACTCAACAACCGCCTAACGACTCACTGTATCGTTATTATGGTCGCTGTTGATGAAAATGGTAACCCGACTAAAGTGCCAGAATGGGTACCAGAAACATCAGAAGACATCGAATTAAGAGATTCGGCTATTCGTCTAATGAACATGCGAAAACAGATCGGTGAAGAGATGGAAGCACACGTAAAGTATCTTAAATAGGCGCCACTAGCAGATCTACCCTACAAAACCTTATTACGATGCCAGGCAGTACTTGCTTGGCATTTTCAATTCCCTCTCTATACCCAAGTAAATCCGTTACACACCTAATGCTGACTATAAAGCGTGATACCCAGTCAAAAGTTAAAATGATCCGATACTTGTTCACGGATTTATTTTGACTGTAATAAAGTCGTCATTTTGCTCTGTTTAAATACCGCCAATCATAATGGATGTATTTAAATTTCTTGGAGCCACTTTTGAGCACAACATTTCCCACCCTTTGCGAATCTACACTGACGAACTTGAAGGCAGTTGAGTATCAATGGGTTAGAAGTTTGTACGTCGAAGGCTACGACACGAATGAAATTAACCACTATATCCAAGCTTGTTTTGGCGGTGATCAGACGTTTGCGGATCTGTTTCGTCGCGTAGCTCTTTATCAAGACAGCATCTATGTTTTACTTCAGCATTTAGGTTGCGCACCTTCTAGCAAAGAGTTCTAGTCTCACATCACCTCTTCCTTTTCTCCTTCCCTTTTTGAAATATTTACCACTAAATCAATAACTACCGAGAATAGCCACCACAAAAAATTAACACGAGCCTGCCTTTATAGGCACTTTCTGTGTAATAGACCGATCCGTTGCATGCAAATTATTGAAGTATCACGCATGGAAATATTACACATATATCAATAGAGCTGTGGCCCCCTATACTGAGTGTCTGATTTGTGAGACTCGTTGATGTCTTCAATTAGAGAGATGAAACCGGAAAAATCCAGGAAAGAGGTACTTCAGTATTTAATGACTGAAAGAAACCAAAAAGACTGAGATAGAGATAGAGATAAAAGTAGCGGGCATAAAAAAACCCAAGTAAGTACCTGGGTTAGAGTTACAAAAACCACTAATCATTAATAGCGTAAGGAACCTGATTAGTAGCCAGCTATGCGTAACCTGAGGGTTATTTTTATTACTGATCGGCGGCCAAACCAAATGATGTAATAAAAATGCCAATATAGAGCGACCTAACGGTCGCTCTTTTGTCTTTCTTATAAGGACAGCTTATCCTTTTACACCACCCGACGTCAAACCGCCAACTAACCAACGCTGAGCCAGTAAGAACACGATAGTAATCGGAAGTGCGGAAAGTACCGCTGCTGCCGCAAAGTCGCCCCATAAGTAGTTCTGAGGATATAGGTACTGCTGCATACCTACCGCTAGCGTGTAAGAGTTCACGTCCGATAATAGGATGGAAGCAACTGGTACCTCACCAACAACACCAATGAAAGATAAAATGAATACAACCGCTAGGATGGGTACTGACAGTGGTAATAGAACCAATCTGAACGCTTGCCAAGGTGTTGCGCCATCTAATGCTGCAGCTTCTTCCAAAGAGTTATCAATCGTCTCAAAGTAGCCCTTAATCGTCCAAACGTGTAATGCAATACCGCCCAAGTACGAGAAGATCAGACCGCCATGCGTATTCAAGCCTAAGAATGGGATGTATTGCCCTAATTTGTCGAACAGTGCGTAGATAGCCACTAGAGCCAATACCGCAGGGAACATTTGAAAAATCATCATCGCTTTCAGGATAGTTTCTTTACCTTTAAAGCGCATACGAGCAAATGCGTAAGCCGATGTTGTCGACAGTGTAACAATAAGAATTGACGTAATACCCGCTACTTTTATTGAGTTCCACAGCCAAGTCAGTACTGGGAATGGAGGCGGAGTAACTGAGCCATCAGCATTCGTCACTGACATACCCAGAGCCAATTTCCAGTGTTCCAAAGATGGGTTGTCTGGAATCAAGCTACCGGTTGCAAAGTTACCTTCGCGGAATGAGATAGCAATAATCATCAGTAGTGGGAAAATAATTAGCGCTAAGAAGCACCACAGCGCAATATGCGTTGCCCATACTCGGTATTTAAGGCTCTTACCTTGTACCATAGCCATTGTCGTGCTCCTTAATCTTGAGTCAATTTAGTGAAACGAAGGTTTAGTAACGCTAGGGCACCAACCAATAGGAAGATAAGCGTTGCGATTGCACTTGCTAGACCAAAGTCTTGACCACCACCGCCTTCGAATGCAATTCGGTACGTGTAGCTTACAAGCAAGTCTGTGTAACCCGCTGGCTCAGAAGTACCAATCATGTTCGGGCCACCGTTCGTCAATAGTTGAATCATGACAAAGTTATTGAAGTTAAAGGCAAACGCTGCAATCAATAGCGGTGTTAACGGTTTTATCATCAATGGAAAAGTGATTCGCTTGAAGTTATCAAGGAAGTTAGCACCATCGATTGCTGACGCTTCGTACAAATCTTCAGGAATCGCTTTTAGTAGACCCATACATAGAATCATCATGTAAGGGAAGCCTAGCCAAGTGTTAACAATCAACACCATGGTTTTCGCTAAGATCGGGTCGGAGAACCAGTTTGGGCTTAAACCAAAGATACTCTCAAGCACCATGTTAATCTCACCAAAGCTCTGGTTGAATAGGCCCTTAAAGATAAGAATCGAGATAAATGCTGGTACGGCGTAAGGCAAAATTAGTAGAACACGATACACAGCACGGCCTTTCAGCTCTTCCCACTGCACAACGTTTGCCAGAACCAAACCAATTGCAAGTGTGAAGGCTACCGTACAAATGGAGAATACAACCGTCCAAATAAAGATACTGATAAACGGTTCTTTGATGCCGTCATCTTTCCAAACACGTTCAAAGTTGGCTGTACCAATGTCTACAACAAATCCTGGAGAAATGGTGTTACCGATAAACTCACCTTTCTCGTCAACCGGTTGGTAGAAACCCACTTCCATGTTTGGTTTCAATATTTCACCAGATTCATTGTTGTATAACGTTTCCCCGTCATCTTGAAGAGTGTAAAGCGGTGCAACGGCAGCAAATTTACGTAAGCCGCTCATGCGGATGTCATCACCATTTGGCAGATGGAAATCGACACCACTGATCACAGAGCGATTTTGGATGATCGCTTTGATCTTCTCTTTTTCACCTTGTACAGAGTCAATTGCAGATAGGTCCATCTCTGTTGATGTCGTGCCTTCCAGAGAAAATACATCAGTTGCTAACAGCTGGTCGCCATCTTTCACAACGATCTGGTGACCGTTATCTGTTTTGTACAAAGTGAATGGGTAGCTTTCACCGCTTTGGAATGAACGGTCTAAAAGAACGGTTTGAGTACGCTCTAGAGAGAGCTGGTTTTTTGCGCTGTAGTTAGTAAACGCAAGCCCTACGGTATATGCCAGTGGGAAAAGAATGAATAAGATCATTCCGGCAATACCGGGGTAAATATAACGGTGGGCGTAAGTTTTCTTACTACCAAAAATGTAAAGAGCCAAAGCCGTTAAAATCACAGTAAGCAGCGCAAATGCGAGCTCACCGCGAGAATACATTAAAATTGTAGCGTAGCCATTAATTAAGCCAACACTACCAAGCAACCCCCATTTGATGAAGACGCTTTTACTGCCTGGAAGGCTTGATGGTGCCGGGATCGCATCTGAACCTTGAACTGACTGCATAGAGGAACCTGCTAACGAGATATAAAAATAGAAAAGTAAGGAGAGGTTGCCCCCTCCTTAAAAGGTAGTGCTTGGTTGTTACTTAGTCATTCGAGCTTCAGCACCTTTTAGTGCTTGCTCTACTGATTGACGGCTATCAACTACGTTGCCAATAGCTTCTTCCATGCTGTACCAGAATGTTGTGAACTGAGGGATGTTAGGCATGATTTCGCCGTTCATCGCGTTATCCATTGTTGCTGCAATACGAGTGTCGCTGTCTAGTTGACGTTGGAAAGAGTTAAGAGCAACAGCGCCTAGTGGCTTGTCGTCGTTCAAGCTCTTCATACCTTCATCAGTTAGTAGGTAGTTTTCCATAAACTCAACGGCTAGATCACGGTTTGGAGAAGCGGTGCTGATACCACCAGCCCATACACCAACGAATGGCTTAGACGCTTTACCGTTGAACTTAGGCAATGTTGCTACGCCGTAATCTACGCCAGCTTTCTCGATGTTTGCCCAGCCCCAAGGACCGTTAATTGTCATTGCAACGTTACCCGCTACGAATTCAGACTCAGCAACTGAGTAATCCATATCCGCAGAAATAACTTTGTCTTTTACCATCTTCTCAATGAAACCTAGAGACTTCTGAACACCGTCAGTCGCTACGCCTGCATCTTTAATGTCGTAACCTTCCGCTGTTTGCTTGAACGCGTAACCGCCGTCAGCTGCAAGTAGAGGCCATGTGAAGTAAGCGCCACCACGTAGAGGCCACATGATTGCTTTCTTGCCATCTTTTTGAAGCTTAGCGTTTAGTGCAGGGATCTCTTCCCAAGACTTAGGTGGATTAGGAACAAGTGCTTTGTTGTAGATAAGAGAAACTGACTCAACTGCAACTGGGTAAGCGATTGTTTTACCGTCGTAAGAAACAGCATCCCATGCGAAGTCTACGATACCTTCTTTAGTTTCCTTAGAAGGTTTGATATCAACAAGAAGACCTGCTTCTGCAAAACCACCAAAACGGTCGTGTGCGTAGAAAATCATGTCTGGGCCATCGCCAGCTGCTGCAACCTGAGAGAATTTCTCTTCTAGTTTGTCAGGGAAAGCGACGGTTACTTTAACACCAGTATCTTCTTCAAAGCGTTTACCTACTTCAGCCATTCCTTCATAAGCTTTGTCGCCACCAACCCAAATAGTTAGTTGACCTTCTTCGATAGCAGCGTTTGCACCAAAAGAACCCAGAGCAACGATTGTGCCTAGAGCTACAGCGCTTAGAGCGTTTTTCATGTCAATATCCTTTTTATATTTATACGTAGGGCGCATTCAATTAAGACGAGCCAGTTTTCGGAGGCTATGATCTGAGAAAATCAATGACAGCTCATCATCCTAGCCACTACGCCCTAGCTATTATGGCCTAATTTCGTGATCGTCATCCGGTAAGATTGGCGAGCGAAGTCACAAAGTAGATACTCATCGTGATCCACATCACCGTTATGCGGTGGATTTATTTGAACTGGATCGCCAGTTATAGATAACCCCCTTTATCTACTCCTCCCCTCCTACTCCCCCTAGTTAATTTTCTATTGGGAGGATGTACCATTACGCGAATTCACCGAAACTGCATTCATCCAGAGTGGATAGTAAGAACCCTTTACCAGCGAATGTTATGCGTTGACGCATTCTTCATTTAGTTGGCTTCACTGCCCGCTGTTGTCTTTATTAAGCATCGAGCTAAATCTGTGATTGAATCACGGGGGAGATTTAGCTGGATGTGGGGGAAATAGGCACCAGTTTGGCTATGACGGGTGGGCTTGGTTAAAGAATCCAAGTCCCACCCACTTTTTTCTTACTCACTCAATACTTACCAATTCCTACAGTTACTGCTGACCCAAAAATTCCTTATAATGATAAGCAGTAAAACTTAAAATTTGATCGATCGAGGACAAGCTAGATGGCGAGTGTCACGTTAAAAAACGTTTATAAATCATATGGTGATGTACAGATTTCTAAGGACGTAACCTTAGACATCAACGAAGGTGAGTTCGTAGTATTCGTTGGACCATCAGGTTGTGGTAAATCGACGCTATTACGCTGTATCGCGGGTCTAGAAGATATTACGTCTGGTGATTTGTACATTGGTGATCAACGCATGAACGATGTTGAGCCATCAAAACGTGGTGTGGGTATGGTATTCCAATCTTACGCGCTCTACCCGCACCTAAATCTCTACGACAACATGTCTTTTGGTCTTAAACTGGCAAACGCCGATAAAGCTGAAATTGACAAGCGTGTAGAACATGCTGCAGAAATCCTTCAGCTTGGTCACCTTCTTGAGCGTCAACCTAAAGCATTGTCTGGTGGTCAACGTCAACGTGTTGCTATCGGTCGTACTCTGGTTTCTCAACCAAACGTATTCCTACTTGATGAACCTCTATCTAACCTGGATGCAGCACTGCGTGTTCAAATGCGTTCACAAATCACGAAGCTACAGCGTCAACTGGGCTGTACCATGATTTATGTAACACACGACCAAGTTGAAGCGATGACAATGGCGGATAAAATCGTTGTGCTTGATGGTGGTTTTGTTTCTCAAGTGGGTAAACCTCTTGATCTTTACCACTATCCTCAAAACCGTTTCGTTGCTGGCTTTATTGGCTCACCAAAAATGAACTTTATGTCGGTTCACATCGAACAAGCTGAAGCAGAACGCGTATTGGTACAACTTTCAAACGGTATGACTTTCTGGATCCCAGTTGATGGCACGACTGTCAACGCTGGTGACCGTATGTCTCTAGGAGTTCGTCCTGAGCACTTGTTGTCTGCTGAAACAGGTGATGCGACGATTGAAGCTGATGTGTTGATGGTCGAGAAGCTCGGTAACGAAACACAAGTTTACCTAAACCTCGACAGTGCCGATGCTGACGTTATCTATCGCCAGCCAGACACGTTGACGATTGAGTCTGGTGACAAGCTAGCGATTGGTATTCCTGCACACCGTTGTCACTTGTTCCATAGCGATGGTCGAGCATGTCGTCGCTTGTACAAAGAGTACGGCACCGACTAATCGGTTCGTCTTTTTAGGATATAACTTGCCCATATCGAATCCCTCTTACCTTATAAGGGGGATTTTCCGTTTAAGACAACCAGTTTTACTTTCACTAAATAGATCGCGCTTTGTCTGTTGTCTGTTGTCTGTTGTCTGTTGTCTGTTCAGTATAAAAACAAAAAAGGCCTAGCGAATGCTAGACCTTTACCTGTTTGAGCTAAAAGCCATCCTATCTAAACGATAAAGATATAGGCTTGCTCAACTTTAATACCAATCGTAGTAAATAACTTAGTGAATTGGCGTATCACTTGTTTTATTGAACTGGCCAAAATGCTGTTCTAACACTTCAGGTGTCAGTTTGCCTTCCGCTTCTAGTCGCTTAAATTCAGCAACGATCGCTTTTTGCTCTTCAAGTGATGGAAGTTTCACTTCAGGCTCATCGCCCATCTCTTGAGTCATCTGCTCTAGTTCTTTTTCAAAATCGCTCATGATACTTACCTAAATATTAAACCTAGCGAGATTTTACTCATTTACGCTCTATGATGCTAGGGCGATTAGGTGCAAAGCCCGAAACCAGATCAAGTGAACATCAGCTTAAATGCAGAACTGCGGTCTGAATGGCGACGTTCAACGTAAAAAGCGATACCAAACGTAACAAGCTATACCAAACGTAAAAAGCAGTATCAGACGTAAAAGCCACACCAAACATAAAAAGCAGTATCAGACGTAAAAGCCATACCAAACGTAAAGTGCCGTATCAAACGAACAAGCATATCAGACGTAAAAAAGCCGGGTTCACGTGAAATGAATCCGGCTCCAATGTAAGTGTTGCAAGTTTATCCGCTATTAAAGCTTAAACGAGCCAACCATCTTATCTAGACGAGAAGAAAGCTGTTGAAGTTCTTGGCTCGCTTCAGCAAGCTGCTCTGCGGTTCCAGTCGTCACTTCGTTAATCGCGTTGATTTCTTCAATATTCTGGTTGATGGTATGAACTACGGTTGATTGCTCTTCCGTTGCCGTTGCCACTTGAGTGTTACGATCAGTGATATCAACGATACGGTCTGAAATACCACCCAGTACGTCCACCGCTTCATCCGACGCCGATACGCCTTCAAGTGTAATCACTTTGCCTGCACTCATCGCCGTTACGGCATCTTTAGCATCACTTTGCAGTTGGTTGATCATCTTCTGAATCTCTTCAGTAGAATCTGCGGTACGGCTTGCTAGGTTACGAACCTCATCGGCTACAACGGCAAAGCCGCGACCTTGTTCACCCGCACGCGCAGCTTCAATAGCAGCGTTCAGAGCTAGTAGGTTGGTTTGTTCAGAGATGTCACGAATTACACCCAAAATAGAGCCAATGTCTTGAGTCGTTGAAGCTAACTGCTCTACCACTTGACCTGTACTTTCGATGTCTTGCGCTAAACGGCTGATCGCGTCTTTTGCTTTGTTTACCACAGATCGGCCTACTTCAGTATTGCCTGAAGCCTGTGTTGCCGTTTCCGCAGCCGTTGCCGCATTCGATGCAATCTCGCTGATTGTCATGCCCATCTGGTTAATGGCTGCAACTACCTGAAGAGTTTGATCTCGTTGTTCTTGGCTATTGTCGTGGGTGATGTGTGCTTTATTAGAAACACTCTCAGCGGCGACTTGAAGTGCTTGGCTTGTAGAAAACACCTCTTTCATCGACTCGTGAATCTTTTCGATGAATCCATTAAAGCCCTTTGAAAGCTGTGCAATTTCATCGTTGCCTTTCACTTCGATACGCTGAGCAAGGTCACCGTCACCTTCGCCAAGGTCACCGAATCGCTTAGCCAAAAGTTTAATCGGTTGAGTAATACTGTTTGCTAGCACTACGCCCATCAGAATAAAGATTAACGCTACAACAGCGGTCATGATCAGCATCTGTTTAGCCGTTGCATCAAGCTCAGCAAAAACTTCGCTCGTCGGAACTTCACCAACAACGAACCAATCCATTGACGGCACATACAAACTCGCGACAAACAACTCTTGTCCTTTATGTTCCGTTGTAATCAGGTTAAATCCTGACTTGCTTAACAACTGACTAGATTGAGGACCGTAAAGTTGTTGAAGTGATGAATCACTAAGCGAACGTTCGCGATGAATTTGAACATCACCTTGGCTATTCGTTAAGAAAACAAAACCGGTATCTTCGATCTTAAAACTATTGAGTAGACTTACCATGTCACCCATCGATTTCGATAAGCCAGACATCGCTAAACCAGAAGGTTGTTGGTAGTTAGCGAACATTTTCACTTCACCTGTCGCTTCTTGGAACATACTGACCATTGTCTGCTGGCCAGATTGCGTAAAGCCAAAGAACCAACCATCTTGCTGTTGATTGAGTTGACGCAAGAAGCCATCTTGGTTCCAGTAGTAGGCCGTTTGACGGTTTGCTACCGAGGCATCATTTAGCTGGTATTGGTTACGAACATTGTTCAATTGCTTTACTAGCTTGTTCTCTAAGACGGCATCACGATCGGTCGATTCGATAGCGTCAGAAATGAATTCATTCGAAGCAATTTGTTCTGCAGCTAACAATAGCTGAGAGACTTCACGGTCAATTTCACCATTAATTCGCTCTAACATTCCCGGAAGCTCAATATCGACTAATCGATGACTCAAAACATCTCTTGCTTGCTTTTGTGCCATCGCACCGACAATCACCGTTGATGCAAGAACTGCGAAGGTAATTCCAAGTACAACTTTTTGTTTAATACTCAGAGAGTTAGTTTTCAACATATTTGGACCTTTAAAAAGAATCGCTCGTTATTTATATATCCTGAACAGGATTTTTTTGGTGCACTTAAACCAGTAGTGCACTCTCTCCACCATATATCGGCTAAACCCCATCAAACTAGAGAGGTATTTCGCAAAAATTTGTAAGCATGGTGAAACAAAGCAATCATTCTTCTATAGAAAAAACTATCAGCAAGACTAATGCAGTGAAACGTAACCATTCATTTTAATTATCTGGATAATAAGGTTCCACGAAGCTCACTTAACGACAGACCTCTGAAGCTTTGATATATAAAAAACAATTGATATGGTACAAACCATGGCTCAGTGGTTTTTTCTCGTTAACCGCTTGTAAATAATTCCAATTTTGAAAAAATAAATTCCGCAAATGTACTGGAACTTTTTCCTATTAATAAGTGACCAATACTCAAAATAAGAATCAAATGGCCCCCAGAGAGTCCAAAAATGCATAAAAATAACTTCGAAATCCTTCAAAACTACTTAGAGTCTCAAATCATTGGTCAGCAAGAGCTCGTTAAGCAACTGATGATCGCCTTATTGGCAGATGGTCATATCCTAGTTGAAGGGCCTCCAGGATTGGCAAAAACCCGCGCCGTAAAGTCGCTGGCTGATTGTGTCGAGGGAGATTTTCACCGTATTCAATTTACCCCCGATCTATTGCCTGCCGACCTAACTGGTACCGATATCTTCCGTCCAGAAACCGGAGAGTTTACCTTCCAATCTGGCCCGATTTTTAACTCGTTAATTCTAGCGGATGAGATCAACCGTGCTCCTGCGAAAGTACAAGCTGCGATGTTAGAAGCGATGGCCGAGAAACAAGTGACCGCAGGTCGAAAAACCTATGCCCTACCTGATCTATTTTTGGTGATGGCAACGCAAAACCCAATTGAGCAAGAAGGCACTTACCCGCTGCCAGAAGCTCAATTAGACCGTTTCTTGCTGCATTTAGAAGTGGCTTATCCAGACATGGAAAGTGAGCTGGAGATCTTGCGCCTAAACAGAGGCGAAGCTCAAGGCAATCAACCTGTTCAACCAGAGCCTATTTCTCAACAAACTATCTTCGAAGCTCGCCAAGAAGTGCTCAACATTCATATGGCAGACACCATTGAGCAGTACATAATCAGGCTGGTAATGGCGACTCGCCAACCTAAGCAATACAGCGACCAACTCGATCAATGGTTAGACATGGGTGTTAGCCCGCGTGCCACCATTGCGTTAGACCGTTGTGCCCGCGCTCACGCTTGGCTTGCTGGTCGCGATTATGTTACTCCACAAGACGTTCAAGCGATGGCATTCCCTGTATTACGCCACCGTCTACTGCGTAGCTACCACGCACAAGCCGAAGGGGTCACTGCAAACCAAGTGATCGCACACCTTATCTCGTTGGTTGGTAGCGCATAGGGATACGCGCATGAATAATCAATTACCTAACCATAGTGACGGTGTCACGTTGAATCTAGACGAACTGCTGCAATACAAAGCGCAGTCTGTTCGCTGGTTGCCTCCAGCCAAGAGCCTGTGGTCGCAACTAAACGGGCAACACGAGAGCAATCGTAAAGGTCGCGGCATGAATTTCTCTGAGGTTCGTCAATATCAGGCGGGTGACGATATCCGCAGCATTGATTGGCGCGTCACGGCGAGAACAGGCAAAGCACACACCAAACTGTTTTCTGAAGAAAGAGAACAGCCTGTGATTTTGTTCTTAGATCTGTCGAGCAGTATGATTTTCGGCTCAACCTTGTTGCTTAAATCGGTTCAACTCGCGCACTTTGCCAGCCAACTTTGCTGGTTAACCGTCGCTCAAAAAGACCGTATTGGTGCAGTGATCGATACTGGCCAAGAGATCATTGAGATTAAACCCAGTGCTAGCAACCACGCTCCGCTGCGTATTTTACAAAAAGTCATAGAAATCAATAACGCAGCGCTGACTAACCCAAACAATCACAGCAACACAACCTTAGAGCATGGGCTGAAGTCTCTTCATCAGCTTTGCCCGAAAGGCAGCGATATCATTATGCTCAGTGATTTTGTTCGTTATAGCGAAAGTAATTACTCACTTATCAATCAAATACGTCGACATAATCGGGTTCGCTTGGTGCATTTTTACGATCCATTAGAGCAAGGTGTCACTGCTTTCAAAGGTTCAAAACAGATCACCGACGGCAATAAAACGCAATGGTTTAACTTTTCATCAAGCAAGGAAAAGGAAAAGCTCAGTCACGCATTTGATCAGAAGCAACAACAGCTTATGCAAATGAGCCTTTCTTTGGCGATCCCATACAGTTCATTGTCTTGTGCGCAATCGTTAATGAGCCAAGTATCAGGAGTTCAGTCATGAATCAACCTCTCGACTTGAGCCCTATTATTGCGCCAAGCGCACCGTCATGGTGGCCTTTGGCATGGGGTTGGTGGTTAATCATTATCACGGCCATTGTTCTGATCGCCTTAGTATTTTTCATTGTAAACAAAAGACAAAAGAACCAATACGCGAAGAACGAAGCACTTGCTTGCTTTCGTGATAGTCAGCCTTCAAATACCTTGTCTCCGAGTGCAGCTCAAGACATCGTTCGTCAGGCAGCACTAAGCTATTTCCCACGCGAAAAAGTGGCAGGCTTATCTGGTGATGATTGGTTGACGTTCTTAGATGCGCAATTGGCAAAACCTTTGTTCGCCGCAAAACAATCGCAATGGCAACAAGCGCTCTACCAAGATGCAACCTTAATGACCGACGAACAGAAAAAGGCTCAACAGCAATTGGTTAACGACTGCGAAATCTGGCTTCGTAAAGCCCTTCCTCCAAAGCGAGGTCGTTATGACTGATCTTTTAAACACGAGCTTACTAAATATCGAGTTTGTTTGGTGGTGGATGTTTTTCCTAGCGCCATTGCCAATCCTTGTTTACTTGTTCTCGCCTAAGGCGGAATCGAACAACGCCCTAAGGCTTCCGTTTTTGCCCGAGGACAGCAATACCAAAACACCGAGCAGTCGCTTACCCAAGGCGTTATCGGTCATCACCTGGCTTTTATTAGTGACTGCGATGGCACGTCCAGTTTGGTACGGCGAACCGGTTGAGTTTCAGCCGAAACACCGTGATTTGATGTTGGTTGTCGACCTCTCCGGCTCGATGAGCCAAGAAGACATGCAGTTCAATGGTGAATACATCGATCGCTTATCTGCGGTGAAACATGTATTGAGTGACTTTATTGAGCGACGAAAAGGCGACCGAGTCGGATTGGTGCTATTTGCTGATCACGCCTACTTACAGACGCCACTGACGTTAGATAGAGACACGCTTTCACAACAGCTGAATCAGGCAGTGCTAAAGCTGATTGGTACTCAAACTGCGATCGGTGATGGTATCGGCCTTGCCACCAAAACCTTTGTCGACAGCGACGCTCCTCAGCGTGTAATGATTCTACTCAGTGACGGCAGTAATACCGCGGGCGTATTAGATCCACTTGAAGCGGCGGATATTGCAAAGAAATACAACGCCACAATTTACACCGTGGGTGTCGGTGCGGGTGAAATGATGGTCAAAGAGTTCTTCATGACTCGTAAGGTCAATACTGCTCAAGACTTGGATGAGCGTACTCTAATGGAAATCGCTAAACGCACTGGCGGTCAATACTTCCGTGCGCGAGACAGCAAAGAGCTTGCAACGATTTACGACACCATCAACCAATTAGAACCCGTGACGAACGCTACTAAGATCTGGCGACCACAACAAGAGTGGTTTGTCTGGCCTCTGTCGGCGGCCATGTTCTTCGCATTTATGCTGTTAGCCATTAGGAGAAACAATGTCTAACTTTACTTTTATCTACCCATATTGGTTCTTGGCTCTTGCCGTGCTGCCCGCTATTTGGTGGCTTAGCAAGAGACAATCCAAGCAAGGGTTATTGGCGTCACACATCGCCCGTTATTTGGCTCCTGAATCGAACAAACCCTCGAAAAACCGCAGCACTTATTTCGGTGTTTGGTGGTTGGTCGGTGTCATCGCATTGGCCGGTCCAAGCTTTGAAAAAAATGAACAACCAAGCTTTGAAAAAACACAAGCTCGAGTTGTGCTCATTGATATGTCGATGTCGATGTATGCCACTGACATTAAACCAAACCGTTTAACACAGGCGCGATACAAGGCTTTGGATCTACTATCACTCTGGAAAGAAGGCCTAACGGGAATGGTGGCATACGCCGGAGATGCTTACACCATTAGTCCTTTGACGTCAGACATCAACACCATCAAGAACCTCGTCCCCAACCTATCACCAGATATCATGCCCTTCCAAGGCGGCAATGCAGCATCGGCAGTTAAGCTTGCGATCGAGATGATGACTCGTGCTCATATCTATAAAGGCGATCTGGTACTGATTGCTGATGATATTGATGGTCAAGAGAAGAAAGATATCGACTCGCTACTCTCTGGTAGTAATTGGACGTTATCAGTCTTGGCTGTAGGTACGGAAAGCGGCGCGCCGATCTCGTTACCTACAGGTTCGATGTTACAGACCAACTCAGGACAAACCGTGGTTGCGAAAACCAACGTAGGCAATATGCGCGGCCTGACTCGTCGCTCTGGTGGCACGTTCACTGAAGTTCAATTTGATAACTCAGACGTTGAACACATCGCAAATTACCTCGACCGAGTTGCGACAACATCAGAAGTGACTAAAACCAATAACTCGCTCAACACCAGAGTGAACAACGGTTTCTGGTTATTGCCGTTTCTGTTACTTCCTGCACTTGGGCTATTTCGAAAAGGGGTCATTTGGTGTGGTCTAGCTGTACTTGTCTCGTTCAGCCAACCGAATACTGCGTTTGCAAACCCTTGGAAAACCGATGACCAAGTGGGTTATCAGTTGTATCAAGATGAGGACTTTCAACAAGCCGCAGAACAGTTCGAACAGCAAGAATGGAAAGGCATCGCGCAATACAAAGCCGGTGATTTCGAAGCGGCCGAACAGACGCTACAAGGTCTTTCTGGCGAAGATGCTCGCTACAACCTCGCCAATGCACAAGCAAAGCAAGGTAAGTACGACCAAGCGATAAAAGAGTATCAACGCATTCTCGAAAGTAACCCTGAACATGCTTACGCGAAGAAGAACCTAGAGATTGTCGAACAGGCTCAGAAGCAACAGCAACAGCAACAGCAACAGCAACAGCAACAGCAACAGCAAGACGATTCTGATTCCAAAGACCAAAATGAACAAGACCAGCAAGGTCAGCAAGGTCAGCAAGGTCAGCAAGGTCAGCAAGGTCAGCAAGGTCAGCAAGGTC
>NZ_JBGOOU010000027.1:56150-82601 GCF_041439815.1 Vibrio sp. 1F279
AGCAAAATGATTCTTCGCAAAGCTCGCAGGATCAACCACAAAGCTCAGCTGACAATGGGAAGTCGCAAAGTCAAAGTGGCAGCCAAGATCAAAGCAACAAACAAGATCAAAGTGAAAACCAAGATCAGAATACTGACCAAAGCCAAGCTGATGATAGCCGCTCTGATTCCAAGACGGATGAAGAAAGCGACAAGCAAGCTGTGCAACAAAACAAAGCGGATCAAGCAGATAAACAGTCACAGGACAAAGGTGACTTAGCATCTCAAACTGCCCAAGCACAAGAGGCTGCTAAGGAAGACAGTGATAACAACACTCAACCAGCTGCAGCACAAGCATCAGGTCAACCTATGTCGAGCGATCCGGATATGCGAAAGCTTGAGCAAGTAGAAAGCGCCCGTGACCCGAGCCAACTGCTTAAAGCGCAAATGATTCTACAAGCACGCCAAAAAAGTGCTCCTAACAACCAAAACAAAAAGTGGTAACCATGCGATCTTTAAACAAGCCATTTTTCTCAATACTCCTGACTTTGTTGCTGGGAGCTTTCTCTTCCTTCTCTGCATTGGCAGCAACGGCCGTAGCGAGCGTTTCACAAAACAGCGTAACTAAAGATGAAGTCTTCCTACTTAGAGTCGCAACCGATGAAAAAGTATCGTCAGGTGCTTTAGATCTAACGGCTCTCCAACAGAATTTCTACGTCGGCACCCCAAGCTTTGGGTCATCAATGCGAATCATCAATGGTAGCCGCACTGTGTCTAGCGAGTGGAATATTACCCTTGCCCCACTTCGATTAGGCCGATTAGATATTCCTAGCTTTGATATTGAAGGCGCTAAAACTAAGCCGATCACCATCAACGTTTCGGTTAATAAAGCCGCTCCAAAGCAGAGTGATATGGCCGAGTTTCAACTTAATCTGAGTAAAGACTCGCTATACCCTCAAGAGGTCGCGGAACTTGATGTAAAACTCATCATCAAAGCGGATCCAAGAAGATTACAAGATCCCCAAATCTCTCTACCAAACTCATCAAATTTGGACGTGGAACCCATCGGTGAGTCGAAACAGTTCCAAGATGTTATCAACGGACAAGAAGTCACCGTTGTTCAGCAATCTTTCCATATATCCTCACAACAAGCAGGACAATTTCAGCTTCAAGGGCCAAAGTTAACCGGTGCTGTTGTTTACTCAACCAACAACTCAAGCACAACGCGCCTTTTCCAACTCGACACGCCCGTTGAAACCTTAGATGTCACAGTGAATCCTGTACCAAAAGGCTATCAAGGTGAGTGGTTACCAACATCGAACTTCAAGTTGATTCAGAAATGGTCAGATAGCCAAGGCAACGAGCTGACAGGTAGCAATGCTTTAGGTGGCGACAAGCAGAAGATTGAAATGGAAGCCGGTGATTCGTTAACTCGTACCATCACAATGACAGCCAGCAACTTGACCCAACACCAGTTACCAAAACTGAACATCACCTACCCTAAATCGGTGCGCGTGTATGAAGAGAAACCGCAATTTGGCACAACCCAGTCTGGTGATGCTGTGGCCGTTTATAAGCAAATATTGATTCCGAAAGAGGCCGGAAATATCTCGCTTCCTGATGTGTCTCAAGCTTGGTTCAACACCGATACGCAATCGGAACAAACCACTAAAGCGCTTGGTCTTGAGTTGTCAGTTCAGGCAAGTGAACGCGCTAGCTCAAGCTCGCCAGCTCCTGCTATGGAGACACCAACTCAGCAAGCTAGCCCGACGATTGTTACCGTTGAAAACCCAGGAATGTGGCCTTATCTAACGGCGCTGTTTGCTGCTTTATGGATAATTAGCTCTGCGGTTGCTTTTTACTTCTGGTCACGCCGCGGTACAGCAGTAAAACAAAAGCAAAAAGATGAACGTCAATCCGATACGGCAGAAGCGCTTATTGCAGCTCTGAAAATGAAAGACGGTGTGAAGACGAGAACTTTGTTCGAACAGTGGAAAACAGAAAACCCAGACTTGAGTGATGAGACGTTAGAAACAATCGAAGCTGAGCTCACCAAGCTAAATCAGAGCCTCTATGCTGAAGCTGGCTCACCAAGTCAGTCATGGGATCCTTCTGAGGCAATCAAAGCGGTTAAGAAACCAAAACGCATCTCGAACAAAGCACACAAGAGCACATTAGAAAGACTTTAATTAGCCAGCGTTCTAAGTAAGCAGAAAGCTAACTAAGCAGAAAATCTAAGTAAACAAAAAAGAACGAAGCCGTGATAACCACATTGTGATCATCACGGCTTCAGTCGTTTTTGAGAACGGGAAAAACAGATACCACACTAAGTCAGTGTAGCCGCAACTTTTCTTCGCTTCATAGCCGAGACAACTCTATTTCGCCCTGAATCTTTCGCCTTATACAAAGCCTTATCAGCCTTGCCATACAACAAATCAAAATCGAACTGGCGCTGATCCGAAGTTATCGATGCATAACCCACAGATGCGGTTAAATATTGGCTAGTGCTACTTTTACAATGGAGAATTTTTGCATCTTCAATACTTTGTCGAATCGACTCTGCACGCTGCTTTGTTGTTGTGTGATTGGTACCGATCATCAACAACATAAACTCCTCACCGCCGATACGGCAGAAGGTTTCTTGATCACCGTAAACATGAGTGCTCAGTATCTTGCCAATGGCACGTAAAGCGACATCCCCCTCAGTATGGCCATAGACACTGTTGTACAAACCAAAATGGTCAAGATCGACAAGAATTAACCCAAAGGTGACCTCATTCTGCGTAGCAAATGCACCTTGTTCCTCACAATTCAGATCATCTAAAACTTGTGACAGCATACGGCGGTTACCAAGACGAGTCAGCGGGTCGAGTTTAGAAATTACATCGAGCTGTTCATTCGCATTTTCAAGCTCTTGAGTTCGCTTGCTAACCTCTTGTTCTAGGGTTTCATTGAGCTTTTTGATCTCTTCTTGCGCCATGGTTCTTTGTAAGACTTCAGCAAGGCTAGAGGCGAAGATACGTATCACTTCACGCAGTTGTGAAGTTAAAGGGCTTCGTGTTAGCAAATTATCCGCAGCGATAAACGCAATCGGAACGCCTGTATTTGTGGTGAGCATTGTCATTGCCGTCCAGCCAACCCCGACAATATTGTAATCATGATAAATAGGGACCGATTCTTCAAAAGCGACTTGGTTAGGGTAAGTACGAGCTGCAGACACAATGTCACGCTCTACCAGCTCTGATCGATAATAAGACTCATCGACAATATCGCCTTTTATATCGGTACCCCAAGTACCTTGCATGTAACTGCAATTTTTATCGGTAAGGAAAACGGCTAATCGATCAATGCCTAAATGCTGAATAGCAAAACTGACGGCGGACTTACACACAGCACTGACGCTATCGCAGCGAGACAACTCAACCATACTCGAATGCAGCATTCGGATGTTCAGTTCTTGGCGTTTACGAATGTATATCTGAGACAGCAGAGAGCCGAACGATTCAAGCATCTGCTTTTGGTAATTGGTGATTGGCGAGCGGTGAATGTAGTTGTCCATGGCAATCCAACCTACGGGTTTATCCCCTTCACGCAAAATAAGCATGCCATTCCACCCTTGCCCTACAACCTTACCTTCAGTGTAGAGTGGAGCCTGTTCAATAACGACCAAGTTAGTGTGGTTGTCAGACAATGCCTCGATATATTCCGATTCAAGCTGATGCAGGTCATATTGAGTGTGATGTTCGCTGTTGGTTTTTCCTAGTTCATCGGTGCCGTAGGTGCCACTAAAGCAACGCTTTTTCATATCAAGCAACATAAATATGGCGCGATCAAAACCAAGTCTATCGCGTACCGCCTCTACCGATGCTTTGTAGAGTGCATCCAATGATTCAGGGTTCGAGAGCTCTAACGCCACCTGATGAACCAATTTCATATTCTCGACAAACAACTCTCGAAGCTTAATTTCATCAAGATATTGCGCTTCACGTGTATCCCTATGCTTAATCTCGATAGCTGCATTTTTTTCTGCGCGAATACACTGCCAGCGAGCTGCCGCTAATTGAAGGCCATCCAGCCCTTGGTCAAAGGTTTGATTAACTTTTTCTGCGATGCAATTTTGAATAATTAAATAAGTTCTACAGGCTGGGGCGTTGTCGAGCATCATGATGAACGACTCTCCACCAAGCGCTTTACTGTGATCCCACTTGCACGTATTGAGCGACATCGGTAACACACCGTCTGCAGTGTCGAACTGTGAAACCCATGGCCAAAATGTTGAAGGGTAATGATCAAGAGAGGTTAATTCACCGTAGGAAAACAACGGTAACGAGTCGCTTTCTGGTATTGGCTCTGAAAATATTCCGATCCCTTGGGGACCAAGCATTTTAATCAGGTAGTCAAACAGAGACTCAGCCAATAAACGGTGGTCACGCGTAGCAGATATCTGTTTTGCAAAGGCTTTAACATGCACGGCGTTGATCCATTGGCTAATAAGAATAACGCAAAAATACAGAAGCCTTGATATGCAATCAATGTAACTAAAAATGAGATGTTAAGTGGGTCGCAATTTGACCTTTTGCATTATCACAAGCATGAGAAGGACTACAAAAATGGGATTTCCTGCCCAAAATTTCGTCGACATGTGATGCTTTTTAACAGCATAAAAAAGCCCCACCTAAAGTGGGGCAAAACTTCCATCGCTTATAGTTATAGTGATAATTCTGTAAATCGAATCGATTATCTAACCTGCGTTTCAGTTAGTGGTATTGACCACGTTATCGATTAAGCAATTAACCAAAGTCACCGTTTACATAACCTTTAGTGCGATCATCTTTTGGTTCGCTGAAGATAACGCTGGTTTCGTTGTGCTCTACAAGCTCCCCCATTAGGAAGAAAGCCGTGCGATCTGAAATACGGCGGGCTTGCTGCATTGAGTGCGTTACGATAACGATAGTGAAGTTCTTCTTCAGATCTTCCATCAACTCTTCTATTTTATGAGTCGCAATTGGATCAAGAGCTGAAGTAGGTTCATCCATCAAAATTACGTCAGGTTGCATTGCGATGGTGCGAGCAATACACAGGCGCTGCTGCTGACCACCAGACAAACCGAATGCGTGTGCTTTCAAACGATCTTTCACTTCATCCCAAAGCGCCGCGCCGCGAAGTGAACTTTCAACCACTTCATCAATGTGCTTTTTGTCTTTGATCCCTTGAGCACGTAGTCCGTATGCCACGTTTTCATAGATGCTCATTGGGAATGGGTTTGGCTTTTGAAAAACCATGCCGACTTTGATACGTAGATCAGCCACATCTATATTGCCGTAGATGTTGTCGCCATCCATCTCAAGAAGGCCGGTGATTTTTACACCTTCAATAAGATCGTTCATTCGGTTCAAGCAACGTAATAGCGTTGATTTACCACAACCCGACGGGCCAATCAAAGCGGTCACTTGGCGCTCTGGCACGGGTAGGTTGATTGATTTAAGCGCTTGGTTTTCGCCGTAAAAAAGGTCTAGGTCTTTAATATTAAATTTGTTCATATTCGTAATCTCGTAATTCGTCAAAGTCTGTACTTTTTTTGTTTTAGGAGCTCATTTGGCTCTAGAAAACCCTGCTTAGTAAGTTGCAGTATTAAAACGTCTTGCGATCAACTTCGTGAGTGTGTTGATCAGCAGTACAAGAACAATCAGTACTGTTGCTGTGCCGTATGCTTGATTCCATTCTTCAATCGTAAATAGCTCAGTCGTTAACTTATATAAGTGAACGGTTAATGTACGGCCAGAATCCAATAATGAATCTGGGATACGAGCAACCATACCTGCGGTCAAGAATACTGGCGCTGATTCACCAATAACACGACCAATACTCAGAATAACTGAAGTGATAATACCCGGCATTGCACTTGGTAGAATCAAACGCCAGATTGTGTAGATTTTAGAAGCACCTAAACCATACGATCCTTCGCGATAAGTTTGAGATACCGCCATCAATGCTTCTTCAGTAGTACGTATAATCACTGGAAGAATCAAGATACTCAGTGTCAACGCGCCCGATAGGATAGAGAAACCTAAACCTAAAATAGCCACGAAAAATGTCATACCAAACAAACCGAAGATGATTGACGGAATACCTGCTAATGACTCGGTACAAAATCGAATGATCTTAACTAAGCGACTGCCTACTTTTGCGTATTCAGTCAGGTAGATTGCCGTCATGATACCCAATGGCGCCGCAACCGCAATCGAAGCAATAACCATGTAGATGGTCGAGATGATCATCGGGAAAATACCGTGCTCATCGCCCGTTCGCGTGTAGTCATCCGTGATGAAATTCCAATCAACGTGCTGTAAGCCGTTTGAGAGGATGTACCACATAATCCAGAACAAGAAGCCCACCGTTAACGCGGCAGCAGCCCATATAAAACCACTCAGAACGGCGTCTTTACGTGCGCGGGCTTTCTTTAACGCGATTTTATTCATCGTCTTACCTTGCGAATTCGTAGGGTTAGCTTGAGGTGCTACGTTATTTTCTAAAGACATTATGTTACCTCGCCTTCTCACGGTTCAAGTAAAGGAGAATTGCATTCAGAGACATGATGAAAACAAGGAGAACAACACCCGTCGCATATAGCGCACTTGCGTGAATACCACTCGCGTAAGACATTTCAATCGCAATGTTGGCGGTTAGTGTACGCGCTGAATCTAAGATACCTTCAGGCATTGCAGGTGCATTACCCATCACCATAATGATTGCCATCGTTTCACCAAGAGCACGGCCAATACCCAAAATTACGCCCGTCATAATGCCTGAGCGAGCTGCCGGAACGAGCAACTTAAAGATGGTAAAGATCTTTGAAGCACCTAACGCTAAGGAACCTTCTTTGTACGTTCTTGGTACAGCACGGATTGAGGTTTCAGAAACCGTAATTACCGTCGGAAGGATCATCACACCCAGAACAATAATACCCGCCAAAATCGTGTTACCCGCAGGCACTTGAAATACGTTTTGAATCAGGGGAACGATAATAACGAGGCCGAAGAAGCCGTAAACTACCGAAGGAATACCCGCTAGCAATTCGACAGCAGGACGAATGATGTCCGCCAGACGCTTTGGCGCTATTTCAGCAATAAAGATTGCCGTTAACACACCAATCGGCACACCAACCACTACCGCACCTAATGTCGATACGACAGATGCCACAATCATGGTAGCAACACCGTAAAGTGCTGGTGGTAGCCAGTTCTGTCCTAGCACGATACCCGATAGGCCCGCTTCCTGGAACGCAGGGATACTTTCTCTAACGATGAAAAAAGCAATAACAGCAAGGGATACTATGCCGATGATTGCGCTAGTAAGAAATAAGCCGTGAAAAATACGCTCTTTCCAATCTACACGCTTCTTTTTACGTAAGCCGCGTTTCAGTTGAGTCGCTTCGCTATTCATAAGCTGTTCACTATTCGTTGCGATGGTCATAACAAGTCTCACATATCGAAATCCTTAACACGCTGTCTAAGCGTACGGATTAACTCGAAGTGGGATAGAAAAGGCTCAGCCTGAAAAGGTAGGCTGAGCAATATTTAATTAATTGAGATATAGATTAGTTAACTGAGATGTAGCCTTTGTTCTCAACAAGAGATTGAGCTTCGTCAGTTAGCATCCAATCTAGGAACTTTTGAGTTTCAGAAGAAGGCTTACCTTCTTTGTAAAGTACTAGGAAAGGACGAGCTACTTTGTAAGAACCGTTCTTAACGTTGTCTACAGATGCTTCAGTACCGTCAATTGCAAGCGCGTTTACTGAGTTATCTACTGTACCTAAAGAGATATAGCCGATTGCGTAAGGGTTAGATGCAACCATTGTTTTTAGTGCACCGTTACCGTTAGCAACTTGAGCACGTTGAGAGATTGCTGATACTTTCGTGCCAGAAATCTTCATTTTAAGAGACATGATGTCTTCGAATGCACCGCGAGTACCCGATGCTGTATCACGAGTGATTGCTACGATTGGCTTGTCTGCACCACCAACGTCTTTCCAGTTTGTTACTTCACCTTTGTAGATAGCCGTTACTTGCTCAGCCGTTAGACCGTCAAGGCCATTCTTAGGGTTAACCACGACTGCGATGCCGTCACGAGCAACCACTTCTTCAACTAGTGTTGTTTCTTTCTCGCTATCTTTAAGGTTACGAGAAGACATACCTAAATCTGCACTGCCGTTCTTCGCCGCTTTAACACCAGCAGACGAACCTGGGCCTTGTACTTCGATAAATACGTTTGAATTCGTTTTCATGTATGTTTCAGAGAAAACTTCCATCAGTGGCGTCACGCTGCTTGAACCAACTGCTGAAATAGTTTCTTTAGCTGAAGCTGGAGTCACTGTTAGTGCACCTAAAAGAGCGATTGCACCGATAACTGTCTTTTTCATCACAAATTTCCTTAAGTGGCGTTATTGCCGTTGTGTTTAACTTGAACGGTGCCCACTTTAGAATCTGAATGTGACAGTTGTGTTTCGTTAAATTGAAGCCTATATGACAGCTGACATTTATTTTCGTCTTTTTTCGTGTCAAATAACCTTGAAGCAATAAGTTTAAATAACTCATAAACGTTAAACACTTATTTCAATCTATTTAACCCAAATCGTTCAACATTCCACCAATACCGAATATTACCAATTACCACACACCAAACCATAACGGGAAAACCATAGAGAAATAAAGAAAAACGCTCATTTTGCACAATAAATAACCGTAATTTATCAATTACCTATCGCATATATCTAAATTGAATGTATTACTGATTGAATTGTCATTCTCAGTAGTTAGAATCACGGGATAATTATAATAAAAGCAATTGCATCGGCTCATTTACTTATTTATAGAGGGACAATACATGCGCCAACTTCTCAGTGGCTTATCAATTAAAATACAAATTCTTATTCCAGTACTCTTTTCCGTCGTATTACTTTTGACGGGTGTCATCATCGGTGGTGACAAGCTGGAAAACGCATTTAAAGATGTATCAACAGCAACAGATCAACTCATTCTACATAAAGAAGAACTCAGCGAAATCGTCGACAATAGTTACGGCATGCGCATCAAAGCAATCTATAGCTTGTTCAACCCTGATGATGTAAACACACTCGTTGAAACGCTTAATCAAAAACGCGATCAAAACTCACGCCTACTGAGCTCATTAGACACAGTGCCAGGTATGCAAGATGAAGTCGCAGCAATGAGCAAAGCGATGGACCATTACGTTAACTTTTCACGCAATACCATGCTTCCCCTGTTAAAAGCAAAACACGGTAATTCAGTGCTAACTTCTGACTTTGATACTCGTTACCAAACGGCAATTGACCAATACCGCCATGCAGGTAACGAAATGGTAAAAGCAATCGACAGTCTTTCTAAAAAGCTAAACTTGCTTGCTACTCAACAAGTCCATACCAATGGTCAGCAACACACTAGCACCCTAAATACTGCGACTATTGGGCTTTTAGTGATTCTTTCTATTGCTCTTGTTATTAGCTGGACACTGGCTGGCATCATTGTTAAACCAATCAACAATATTCAGGCAACCATGCGCGAAGTAGCAAAAGGTAACCTGCTAGTAAAAGCCGAAGAACATGGAGACAATGAGATCTCACGTCTTGCGCAAGACGTAAACAAATCCGTTGAGCAATTGCGTGACACGGTAAGTTCACTGTCTCGAATCAGCATCGAAGTTGCGTCAGCATCGACTGAACTAGCTGCTGTAATGACACAATCAAGTGCGAACTCAGACCAAGAGAAGCAAGAAGTGGAACAAGTTGCTTCTGCCGTGAATCAACTTGAGAGCACAGCAGCAAACGTCAACGAAAATGCAGTACAAGCCGACTCTGCATCTAAGCAAGCTGACGAAATGGCGACACACAGCATGAGCTTGTTTAATGAAAGTAACCAAGCAAACGAGCAAATGGCGATTCAGCTTAGCGAAGCTGCGAACGTTGTTGGCACGCTAAAAGAGCACTCAGAGAAGATTGGTAATGTCATTGAGGTTATTCAAAGCATCTCAGAGCAGACTAACCTTCTTGCGCTTAACGCTGCCATTGAAGCCGCTCGTGCAGGTGAAAGCGGACGTGGTTTTGCGGTTGTAGCTGATGAAGTGAGAATGCTGGCAGCACGTACACAAGATTCGACCAAAGAAATCCAAACCATCATTGAAGGCTTGCAGGTTCAATCTGGAAACGCGAATGAGAGTATGAGCAGTTCGCTGTCTATGTTGGAACATAACCAGACTCTTTCGGGTGAGGTAAGCTCTGCACTTTCAGGCATTGCGAACTCAGTAACGGATATCACGGAAATCAACACTCAGGTCGCCGCTGCAGCAGAAGAGCAAAGCCAAGTGACTTCAGACATTAACCGTAATATCTCAAATATCTACAGCTTAGTAAGCCAAAATGTAACAGGCATTACCCAAGCTGCAGCAGCAAGCCACGAGTTATCAAACCTCGCTGAACAACAAAAGCAGCAGTTGGGCTTCTTTAAGGTTTAAGGGGTAAGGGCGAATAAGCTTTAAGGTTCAAGCTGCAAGGGCTTATGGTATAGGCTCTAGGATACAAAATTTAAGCCTTAAACTGTAAGCACTTACTTACCATGTATAGATTGCAGTAACCGATCTTCATTATTAAGCCAACTATTGAGTCATCAATAGTTGGCTTTTTTAATTGCTGGAGATTACTGATCGCTCTCAGCGGCTCTGATTCTTTCAATCGCTTCCACTCTTCGAAGTTGTTCTGGCTGAAAATGCGTAGTCCGAAGTTGTGCGATAGTCTCTTGTTGCTCAATTTCTGAGAGTGCTGAGTCATTCAAAATGTCGTTTCGTTCAACAAAGTAAATTTCTAAAGCTCCATCAAAGTCCGCCCTTTGTTGATCAAGCGCTTCGAGCCTCTGCGTCGCTTCTTCGCCAACCAGTTCGTTTCTCTTCAAGTACCGGCCTTGTTCATCTAAGCCCTTAGAGCTGGATAGTTGCTGCAATAACACCTGATTTTGATGACTGGCTTGAACGTAATCTGGCTGTTCAGATAGATAAGACTCAAGCCTTTGCTGATATTCTGACTCGTCTAGCCCTTCTTGTTTCAGAAGTAACTTTTCTAAGGCGATTTCCCTCATTCTGTTGTCATGGGTAAACAAAATACTTATCTCGCTCTCACTGAAAAAATGTGCTTGAAGATCGAGGAGAGCTTGATTCAGTGCGCGTAGATCCTCTGCAGATATTGAGGTGGTATCAAATTGGACATCTAATGATGTCAGTGCTGACTTGTACTCAAGATATTTAGCGAACAAAGCTTCATCGACCACCGTGGCTTGTGATTGCTCATGGTGTTTTGCCACGTTGTCACGAATATCTTCGAGGGTTAATTCTGTATTGCCTGACACGAAATATTCCATCATGTCTTTAGCTGACGCACTATCGATTTCGGTATCTTGTTGAGAGCTAACCTTCAATGAAGAAGCGCTTTGTTCGCTGTTATTATATGAACTTGTATCTTCCTTCTTTAGATATAAAAAGACCGCCGCTGTACTCATCAAGGCTATCGTGGTTATCGACAAAATGGCGATCTTTTTCATCATACTTTCCTTATTCTCTTAATGAACGGTTAGTGCTACCTAAAGGCCAGCCAACTTCAATCGATTGGCATGCTGACGATATAAGGTCACTGGATCGGTCTCAAAAAGATGGTGGATCCCCAATAGTCCATTGATCTCGTCTAGGTGATTCATTTTGTAGTCATCACCAATCACTTTGCCCAAATGCGCGCTACATGCTCCCACTAACCCGTCATTAGGTTCATTAAAAGCTAAACCAAGGATTGTCATCGCTCCGTCGGTAGGATCAAGAAGGTTGGTAAAAGTGGAAGAGCCTGTCCATGAATAGTAATAGACACCGTTGTTTGCTTGCCATTCACCATCACCACACTCAGACGTTGGCACGCCTTCAGGGTAAAACTGATTGAATGCAAGCGAACCTTCAGTGGTCAACGCTTCAAGAGACGCAAGCCCATCTTGATCTAGATCCGTTCCACCAGATAACAGGTTGATAAGCGCCGTCAATCCACCAGCCAATTTAACCGCGATACCTTCTGAAACTGACCCTTCAGATACCGTCCCGCGAACAAGGTCTGCCACTTTAGATCCTTTATGAACACCACCAATGCTCGTCACCGAAGCAACAAGATCAGGTCGAACCGATGCGACATAGCGCGCAGTAGGACCACCGTGACTATGACCAACTAGATTCACTTTACTTGCGCCTGTCGCGGCTAACAGCGTCTCGACTTGAGCGAGTAACTGTTCACCACGAACTTCGGAACTGTTGGTAGCAGAAACCTGAGCAACGTATACGCTCGCACCATCTTTAGTTAGAGACTCCGGTACGCCATAGAAGTAATCCACGCCTGCTAATGTATCGAAACCAAACAAACCGTGTACCAGCATAATAGGGTATTTCGTTGCAGTGTATCCGCTAGTTTCTAATGCTGATGCGCTTGTTCCGGCATAGACGCCAAAACTGGATAGGCAGGCTATCGTCCAAATTAATATCTTTTTCAATGCTCTTTCCTTAAACAGATTAGACCTCTGATGAGTAAAGAAACCGTAGATGATGATTTTATAAAACAAAAAGTGAAAACTTGATATTTGTGATATTGAGCTTGAATTAAACAATTGTGATGAACATTAGAATTGCAACTTCGCTTGACATTACCAACGGGTAAGCTATTGATTAAATTATAATTTACCTCCCACCCTTCTGATCACGTTTTCATTTAAGCATTCAATAGACAAATCATCCCGTGCCGGTCAATGACGACGTGTTGCCTGCGATAGTTCGTTAAAATCAAATGTTAGATATTAGCCATTTCACTTCGAAACCATTGTTTTTCAATCAAAAAGTGGTTGAAACTTTGACACTGATGCCAGTTATAAGCCGCTAACAAACTGAATGTATTGACGAGAGCTATTGATCTTGGATATAGGTCATACCAGTTATTTGCAATTTAGTTATTAAAACAGTCACAAGCAACAACGTTTTGTTTGGCTCACTAAATATAAAAGAGAATACAGTGATGAAAAATACGGCTTTTATACTCGCGTTAACCCTGCCTTTTGGCGCTTATGCTGCTGAAGATTCAATACCGACACCTGAATCCATTACATCCGCACAAGTATTTAGTACACAAGGTTCAGAAACCTATTCTTATGTTCGATGCTGGTATCGAACCGATGCCTCACATGACTCTCCAGCTACCGACTGGAAATGGGCAAAAAAGGAAAATGGTGATTACTACACGATCAATGGATACTGGTGGTCTTCTGTATCCTTCAAGAACATGTTCTACAGTGACGCTCCTCAATCTGAAATCAAGCAGCGTTGTGAACAGACGCTCGACATCCAACATGACGCCGCAGACATCACTTACTTTGCAGCAGACAATCGCTTCTCTTATAACCACTCGATTTGGACAAATGACAACGTTGTCCAAGCGAACACCATCAACCGTATCGTCACCTTCGGTGATAGTCTTTCTGACACCGGTAACCTATTTAACGGTTCTCAATGGGTTTTCCCGAACGCAAACTCATGGTTTTTAGGGCACTTTTCAAACGGTTTAGTCTGGACAGAGTATTTAGCCAAGGCGAAAGATGTGCCTCTTTATAACTGGGCAGTAGGTGGGGCTGCTGGCACCAATCAATACGTCGCATTAACCGGAGTATATGACCAAGTCACCTCTTACTTAACCTATATGAAAATCGCCAAAAACTACCGCCCAGAAAACTCGTTGTTTACTTTAGAGTTTGGCCTCAATGACTTTATGAACTACAACCGAGAAGTGGCCGATGTAAAAGCCGATTTCAGCAGCGCTTTGATCCGCTTAACGGAATCTGGTGCAAACAATATCCTGCTGTTCACCTTGCCTGATGCAACCAAAGCACCTCAATTCAAATACTCAACTGAACAAGAGATCATTAAAGTTCGTGGCAAGATTTTAGAGTTCAATCAATTCATCAAGACGCAGGCCAAGTATTACCAAAGCATGGGTAAAAACGTGGTGTTGTTCGATGCAAGCGCGTTGTTCGCCAGCATTACCGATAATCCAGAGCAACATGGCTTTCGAAACGCGAGTGATGCCTGCCTAAATATCAATAGAAGCTCAGCAGCCGACTACCTAAAAAGTCACAGCTTAACCAATGATTGCGCAGCGCACGGATCAGACAGCTATGTCTTCTGGGGAGTAACACACCCAACGACCGCCACCCACAAATACATTGCCGACCATATCTTAGCGTATTCATTCTCAACCTTTGATTTCTAAAGCCTTTCGAATGACTCTGTAACCTGAGACAACACCTTTCAGGAGTAGAAACCAGATACAAAAAAACCGCCCTTCATAGGCGGTTTTTATTTACGCTAGCTTGTATAAAGATCTGTTTTTATAAACATCATCTTTTAGCTTACACGAGTTGATTACTCGTCGTCAGTTTTTGGTGCAACTTTCTTCTTAGGGATAAATACTGTATCACCCACTGCCACATTCTTGTGGAAGCTCTTATCGCGCTTAACCGGTTTCTTCGGCGTCTTCTTAACTTGAGTGTTGGTCTTCTTCTTCGCAGGTCCGCCTTTAGCAAAAGCAGGTTTACGAGGCTTAATGCCTTTGAATTTACCTTTCAAGCCTTCAAGCACAGAGAAAGTAAGATCTTGTTGAAGGTAAAGCTCAACACGCTTAAAGCTGTCCCAGTCTTTTGGACCAACCAAAGAGATTGCATCACCTTTGTTACCGGCACGACCAGTACGACCAACGCGGTGCACGTACTCTTCTGTATGCTTAGGCATGTCAAAGTTAATAACATGGCTTACGTTTGGAATATCGATACCACGTGAAGCAACGTCTGTTGTTACCAAGATCTTGTAAACCGCACGCTCGAACTGGCTCATGATTGCATTACGTTGCGTTTGGTTTAGGTTACCGCTCAATGCCACCGCTTTAAGCTTCTTCTCGTTTAACTTCTCGGTTAGACGATCAGTATCAGCACGAGTTGCCGTGAAGATCATCACCTGACGGTATTCAGCTTCTTCAATAACACGATCCAGAATTGCTTCTTTATGATCTAGATGGTCACACAGGTAAAACTTCTGAGTGATATCAAGGTGCTGTTCGTTAGAAACACCCACTGAGATGCGTTTAGGCGAATCTAGCATTTCATTTGCAATGTCGTTCACTTCCGCGTGATCAAGTGTCGCAGAGAACATCAACGTTTGACGGCGACGGTGTTTAGCTGCGTTCGCGATACGACGCAATTCAGGTGCGAAACCTAAATCTAGCATACGGTCAGCTTCATCAAGGATCAGCGTTTCAACACCATCTAAAAACAGTGAGCGGTGCTCAAGGTGATCCGCAAGGCGGCCTGGAGTCGCAACAATAAAGCGAGGGTACTTACGCAGAGCCTTAACTTGGTCGTTAAAGTTTTCACCACCCAAAATAAGTGTCGCTTCGTAAGACAGACCACCAAGCATGCTACGCAGCTCGCCATAAACTTGTTTTGCTAGCTCACGAGTAGGAGCCAAAATTACACCACGAGGATCTTTAGCAGAAAACGCTTTTGTTTTTAATGCCTTATGTATCATTGGCAACACAAACGCCAATGTTTTTCCTGATCCCGTTTTTGATGAAGCCAATAGATCCTTACCAGCAATAGCAACAGGGATCGCTTTTGATTGGATCTCTGTCGCTTTCTTGAAGTCGTAATGTTTTAAGTTCTTCAGTAAGCGGTTATCTAAGCCTAAATCTTTAAAGTGCAAAGGACTCTCCAGTCATGATGGTATTGAATAAAATTAATTTAACGTGACATGATACCGCGAAAGTACTTTATAAGGATAGAGATCACAGAAAATTTATCCCTTTATCTCTCGTTTGCTAGAACATTGTATGCATTGCTCGCAAAGAAATAACTCTCCAAAACACATCAAAACCGGCTCTCACCCCTCCATCTCATAAACGAGACATAACGTGACGCTCAGCTAATTACCTCAAAAATTTAGTAATTTCTCTAGTTATTGTTTTTGCAGTTAAAAAATTAGTCGCTACAATCATTAATGAAGCGACTATATGATAAAGAATGTATAGCGCATCTTTTGATGATAAATAAGCAAGGAGTTCTTATGAATAAGACGTTAATCGCAGCTGCAGCCTCAGTTTTCATTTTAGCTGGTTGTTCTTCTGAGCCAGAAGAAGCTGCAATGTCACAAATGGATCAATTGACTAACCAAGTTGCTGAGCTAACCAGTGAAGTTGAAGCACTTAAAGGCGATAAAGCGGCAGCTGAAATGAAAGCTCAAGAAGCAGCTGCAGCCGCTATGGCAGCAAAAGAAGAAGCGGATCGTGCTAACGACCGTATCGACAACATCGCAGAGTCTTACACTAAATAGTTTGAGAGCTCAGTGCGATTAAGCTGTAGATTAAATCAGTCGCAAAATGCAGTAAATAGACAGCACCACCTCTTAACGGATGTGGTGCTTTTTTTGGGCGTTACTAATTCGAATAAAAGGCATTAATTCGAGTAGAAGGTATCAATTCAAGTAGACAAAAATAAACGCCCCTTGTTACAGAAGAGGCAATCAAATTAGAACTCAATCACAGGTGGTGCTATCTCAACAGGCACGCCATTTTGAGCAAATATCACCGCTTTCGCTTTTGAATTTGGTAGATCTGCATCTTCAAGCCACCATTTTAATTCAACGGGGATTTGCAATAATTTCTTAGAGCCGTCGCTTCGCGTCAATGGTTCGTGAGCTTCAACAAACACGCTCCTATCTGGCTCTAAAGACACTTTGATAGGCTCATCGATTATTGTGACTTGCTCACCACGACTAACCTGTTCAAAAAGCCACTCAATATCTTTAGGTTCCATACGGATACAGCCGGAGCTGACTCGCAAGCCTATCCCAAAGTCTTTATTGGTGCCGTGTATCAGATAATCACCTGCACCATAAGCAAGTCGTAATGCATACTCGCCCAGAGGGTTTTCCGGCCCAGCAGGAACCACTTTTGGTAGCTCAATCCCTTTCTCTAGATACTCTTTACGAATTGAGTTTGGAGGCGTCCAAGTCGGATTGGGTCTTTTTTGGCTTATCTTAGTGATCATCTCTGGGGTATCTCGCC
This sequence comes from Vibrio sp. 1F279, assembly GCF_041439815.1. Classification (NCBI taxonomy): domain Bacteria; kingdom Pseudomonadati; phylum Pseudomonadota; class Gammaproteobacteria; order Vibrionales; family Vibrionaceae; genus Vibrio; species Vibrio sp. 1F279. Next base: position 73,320 of record NZ_JBGOOU010000027.1, read on the forward strand.
CCACTCGACCGATGCCAACAGGAAATACGTGCACCTGATTTTTCTCAGGTTCAAAGAAGTACAACCTTAACTCGGCAAGGTTAATCACAATGCCTTTTCTCGGCGTATCCGGCAGAATCAAACGGCTAGGGATACTTAACACATAACCTTCAGCAGGAAGAAAAGGATCAACGCCTTTGTTTGCCGCCATTAAAGAGAGAAAACCAATATCGTATTGCTTAGCAATGATAGCCAACGTTTCGCCAGCAGCCACTTCGTGTTGTTGTATTCTGCCGACGATACGGCTTTCAGCCGGAGGCAGTACAAAGGTCGCCGCAGACACACACGACGAAGCCATCGCTGCCACAAGCATGGTGACCCTCACTAGAGGTAAAGCTACCTTACGTATCTGTGTTCTCATTGAGTGCAAAGGCGTCGAGTTAGCGCAGTACGACATACAATTCCTTGGTTGGTCTTTCTATCAAAGTTTAGATTATCGCTGATCAAACGTCGCGACAACGTATTGTTGCTCCAAGCTGATATGCAACAGGCCTTTATTTGTCGTTTTTCTTCTGGACATAGCGTAATTTAACCACACAAAATCGATTGCCTCTAAACTTTCAACATATTTGGTTATCTATATGAATAATACTTTAAAGGTAGAGCAAATTTGTGACAAACATCTCACGGAGCCTCGCTTTAACTCGCTAATATTGCCTCAACAAAACGAATTCAATTCAACAGCATCGGTAATTAATAAAACCCTGTTCCTATAATTACCGTTAAAACTTTGGAGAACGACCATGGCTACACCTCATATTAATGCTCAAGCTGGTGATTTCGCAGAAACTGTACTTATGCCAGGCGACCCGCTTCGCGCAAAATACATTGCAGAAACATTCCTTGATGACGTGAAGCAAGTTTGTGACGTTCGCAACATGTTTGGTTACACAGGCACTTACAAAGGTAAGAAAGTTTCTGTAATGGGCCACGGTATGGGTATTCCATCGTGCTGCATCTATGTACATGAGCTAATTGCTGAGTACGGCGTAAAGAACGTTATTCGCGTAGGTAGCTGTGGTGCGGTACGTGATGACGTTAAACTAATGGACGTTGTTATCGGTATGGGTGCATCGACTGACTCAAAAGTAAACCGCATTCGTTTCAACAACCATGACTTCGCGGCAATCGCTGATTTCGGTCTTCTAGAAGAAGCCGTAAACCAAGCACGTGCACAAGAAGTTCCAGTTAAAGTTGGTAACGTATTCTCTGCAGACCTTTTCTACACTCCAGAAGCTGACCTTTTCGAAAAAATGGAAAAGCTAGGCATCCTTGGTGTTGATATGGAAGCCGCTGGTATCTACGGTGTTGCTGCGGATCTTGGTGCTAAAGCTCTAACTATCCTAACAGTATCTGACCACATCATCCGTGGTGAGAAACTAAGCTCTGAAGATCGTCAAAAATCTTTCAATGACATGATGAAAGTTGCTCTAGAGACTGCAATCAACATCTAACGAATTGATAAGATACATTGAAAAGCGTTACCCCGCAGCCAAGCTCACTTGGCTGCTCAAATAATCCCGAGGGGGAGATCGTGTCTAACGACAAGCTGCCAAAAGATGCGGATGGTTTGCAACTCAACTTTTGTAAAACATTGGCGTGTGACAACTTTGGCTTGAGCGATGCAAAACGGTATGTTTTGCAACACGCAAACCCTAAGCGTCCAGCGATGGTTTGTCGTGAATGTGGAGCTTTCCCCCCCTTACTTAACAATCGTGAAGTGTTAAGCGAACTTCATCGCCTAAGACAACTTCACAGCGACGGGCTCCCTGCTTGTCGTAATGATGATTGCGATAACTTTGGCTTATCGGTTCATACCCACAAACATCTTTATCATGCCTTCGGCTACAGTGGCGATAGGCAGCGTTACAGATGCAAAGACTGCCAATCAACCTTCGTTGATAAGTGGTCAGGATCCAACAAAAAACTTCAGTTTCAAGAGAACCTCATGGGCTTATTGTTCATGGGGTATTCAGTACGTGAAATTTGTAGAAAGTTAGAGATCAATCCAAAGACTTTCTATGATCATGTTGACCATATCGCCAGTCGCTGTCGTCGCAAGTTAGCGATGATCGACGCTCGTTGGGTCAACCATGCTAAAGATTACGAATTCGCTTCTCACTACCAACGCCTGCAACCGAAAAGCAACAATGGTGTGGTATGGATAGCGACTGGCGAGGCACACTCTGGCTACATCCTTTGCCAACACGTAAATTACTCTCAAAATGAAGAACCATCTGGAAGTGCTGATCACAACCCTTATGATGACGTTGCACGCTTTGTGTCTAAAGAGCACTCTTCAGAAGCGAATCTCGAACTTCCTCAGCCGTCTGACAAACTGAAAGAGCGCATTGAGCAGCAATATCAAGTAATTCTTGCGAGAGGCAATGTAGAGGACCCAATGGGTAACCTTACGACATTCAGTTACCCTTCGAAAGGCGCGCTAATTCGACCGCCTTATACTTCCTATGCTCACTTCCTACACGTGCTTGATATGTGTGATGAGAATAAGCATGTCACGATCTATATGCCACAAGATCCATTACTAAGATCTGCCGCTCTAAGCGTTTGCTTGCCGCGTATTCAGAGTCAAAATGTTGACCTTATGTATGTAGAGGAAGACTCAGGTTGGCAAGATGACCAAAATTTTGAAAAGATCGACATCGTTCATATGAGTTGGTGGCGCGATCGTTGGGCTATCGCGAGTCAAGGTGACAGTCAAAAAGGTATCTGCTACCTAACGGGTAATAATCCAGAACCAAAACAGTGGCTTAATACAGCTTCAATTCAGCAAACAAAGTTCTATCAACAACGTTTTCAGTTGTTATTTGATAGCTTCATCAATGAGCCAAGACGTAAACTTCGTCCTGGGGGCATTCTTCCATTACTCGACATATTTAGATCTTGGCACAATCTGTGCTACCAAGATAAGCAAGGGTTGACGGCAGCACAACGCTTAGGTGTGACAGAGCAGCCATTAACTCTTAAGCAATTGCTTTCATAGAATTTACCATCTAGACAAGCGCTCTAGAACTCATTGATTTCAAAGCAAAAGCATGAGATAACACCCAAAATTGGAAAAGATACGTGTCCCCTTTATGCTCAGCGAGAGATAATTGATGCTTATCATCAATCACACTCCTATAATGATTGTGTTATCAATATGTTCGATAATTATGGATCTAAGCCTTGGACAAAAATCAGTACCTTCTTGAAACCGAACTAGAACAACTCAAAACTCGCGTTGATTCTGAGCCATTGGTGATCCTAGAGATTGCACAACAATGCCTAGTCAGATCAGAGCAAGTTCTGTTTGAAGAGGGCGCTATCCAGTCATTCATGTTAATGGCGAGATGTTGTTGGAACCTTATGGATTACCAGAAAGGTTTAAAATACATCAAGGAAGCCTACAAACGCCAAAGCCGATTAGATACCGATCATTTTCTCCCTGAAATTCTCCACTTACACGCTCTCCAATTCTGGGGACAAGCCAAGTATTACTCCGCCCAACAGTTCTGGATCAATGCATTAGAACAATCTGCACTGGTTGATGAAGTGGAGATTCAAATTGAATGCCTCATTGGCCTTGGCAACATTTGGCGAATGACTCACGAATATAAACTTGCACGCTCTACCCACCAGCTCGCTGTAAAAGTAGCGAATAACAGCCGCATTGGTTGGTTAGAAGGCAAAGCAAGAATACTTCTCGCATGGGATTACTACCTGCTCAACAACTATGTTGAAATGCTATCGGTGCTCGACGGTGCAGAAGAAGCATTAAAAGAATATAAAGATAATACTTGGCACGCTGAAGTATGGGATTTTCGAGGCCTTGCCCTACTTGGCCTTGAACGTTTGGATGATGCAGAACGAGCCACAGCCAAAGCGCACAAGCTAGCAGTAGAGCACAACCTTGTATGGATGAAAGCGCATTCCTACATCAGTCGAGCTAGACTGGAGCTCTTAAGAAAGAGGCCAGAACAAGCCGCCGAGTTGCTAAGGCTGGCAGAAGAATCAGCAAACGAATTCGATAATGGCGAACTGCTTAGCCAAATTTGTTATCAACAGTCTTTAGTCGCAGAAGAAAATCAAGATTTTGAAGCCGCATTGATCGCTTTTAAGAAGTATCGTCAATATTCTACCGGCATGCTTAAAGAACAAACAAATCGTGTCGGTTTAGACAAAGCGCGCAGTTCAAAACGCCAGCTTGAACAGAGAGCTCGTAAGCTAATTAACCGCATTCGAGGTCAACACGAACACGACCCGGAAAAGCACCTCTCTTATGTCGTTTCCGAAACCTTCTGGTGGGAAAAACTGGTACTATTTAAGACGGAGCTTAAACGCTCTAATCACTGCATCATCATGTTCCATCACATCGATACCGATTACTTAGATGTCTGTACCGAGATAGCACATACCTTGTGTAATCAGAACGACTTCATTGCAAGACTAAGTTCGGAACGTGTGGCTCTGATGCTTTCCGAAAAAGACGAAGCTGCAGACCAGATCTTTAAAACTCTGACCACCATGCTAGATATCTATCCATGGCACAGAAAAGGATTAAAAGGTTCGAGACCGACCGTCAGCCTCAACGATATTTTGACGTTCCCGTTCACTCTTGAACAACTAGAAGAAGACGATGCTGAGGTAACAGAATGATGGAAACCCTATTAAGCAAGATTACAGATGCAGGTCTAGATCCTTCATCGGTATCGGGTGAAGAGGCGATCATATTCTGGAATCATATTCGCCAACACGTTTCGACGACACAAACAGAACAAGCACACTGTTACATCATCAGCTCTGAGTACCGCGCCGAGTTACAACAAAATCAAACCAGTATTGATGAATTAAAACTGGCACTCGACCTACTCCACCTTCCTACAGATATAGAAGATATTCTTACTGTAAAGACCAGCTTAAGTAATCGCTTGGTTGAAATTGGTGATTACACGTCGGCACTGAATGAATTCGTCAGCTCATCGACAATCGCCGTTGAGCACGGACATATCGATGAATATGTAATGGCTATCTTAGGTATGGGGAACCTGTGTGACGCTTACGGAGACCACAGCAGAGCTCTTCGCTACTACCAAAAAATCAATAGCATAGATCACGCGATAAGCAGTCGATCACTTCGTCTGAAATTCAAGCTTTATATGGTAGCAAGTCTGCTACTGCTCAACCGAATAACGGCGGCCAGCGACTTACTGAACGAATGCGAAGAACTGAGCATTTTAGTGAGTGATAAGCTACTCACAGCTCAGATACTGTTGTATCAAGCAAAAGTGCTCCGTGCTAAGAAAAAGCACCATGAAGCGCTTCGTTGTCTGTCAAAAATTCAATATCCAGCCAACAGTACTCAAGCAAGTTGGCTCGCGACCATGACTCGTCTAGAGTTAGCACATTGCTTGAGTGCGACCGGAAAGCAAGACTATGCAAGTATGATCTTGTCGAGCACCCACAAACGTGTGAAGCCCGGCTCGTCACCTGTGCTTGCGAAGCGCTTCTATGATTCTCTAAGTGATGTGTGTTTGAATCAAGGTCGTTTTGAAGAAGCGCTGAGCTACGAGAAGAAAGGCTACCGAATTGAAACGGATCTGATGAAGCAGATCCCGATCAGCGAACTCGGTGCAAGCCAACTGCGCCGTCTATCTCGGTTTGAATTACAACTTAAACTCATTCTCTCCGAACAAGAGAACAAAGAGCTTAAAGAGACAACAGAGCAACATAAAAATACAGTTGCTCAGCTACAACAAGATGTTTTCACCGATCCACTGACCGGGTTACACAACCGTCGCTGGTTAGATGTGAAACTGAAAGATCTACTGCTACACGAAACGCCTTTCGCATTAATGGTTATCGATATCGACCACTTTAAGTCAATCAATGATGAACTGAGCCACTTAGTGGGTGATAAAGCGATCGTCAGCGTTTCTCAAGAACTGCGTTCATACTTTAAGTTTAGAGGCGCGTCATGTGTCAGGTTTGGCGGAGAAGAGTTCCTCGTCATCCTTGAGAATACTGACCTTGCGAAAGCAGAAATGCACTCTGAAAATTATCGAGAGCGTATCTTCCAATTTGGGTGGCATGAAATACTCGGCGAGCGCGGTTTAACCGTTAGTATCGGTATCACTTTGCATCGCGATGGAGAAAATACTCAGCGTACCTTCTATCGTGCAGACAAAGCCCTATACCGAGCTAAAGCCAACGGCCGTAATCAAGTGTGTACAGAGTAGTAACACGTCTGTCTGTGGGTCTTTAGGTCTGTAGCTCTGTAGCTAAGCCCGCCTCTTATTGATAAAAGAACAAAGAAATTCCACCTAATGCGGCAAGTGTCCCGATGATACTTTGCTTTGACACCTTCTCTCCTCTAATCGCATAAATCACCAAAATAAAGACCGGGCTGGTCGCTATTAATGTTTGAGCAATCGCAGGGTTAGCATTTTTCAACGCCACTTGCTGAAGCCATAGAGCGAGAAACGTCCCGACAAAGATTGCCCCTAATAACCAAAGTTTATCGAGCTTGGTCATTGCCCATAAATCTCTTTTTATCGACGAGTACGGCTTCTTTTCAACGAAAGGGATAATCAGCATTACGGCAAACACGCCAATCGTCAGGCGAATCAAAGCACCTAACAATGGTGGAATGTCACCCGCCACCAATGCGTAGTGGGAAATCACCACACCCGACGCCTGACAAACACTTGCCATAAGCCCATATCCAATGCCACCCCACTGTGCTTTGTCATTAGAAATATCATTACCGTTCGCTGATTTCGACGGCTGAAAGACCACAAAGGTCACCGCTAAGGTTGTTATCACAACACCGAGCCAACTTTGCAAAGTGAGTGCCGCGCCAAGAAACATTAATGCCAAAACACCAGAAAGAGGTGGAGCCAGAGATTCCAGCAACAAGGTCTTATTGGCACCAATTCTTTTTAATGCCGCAAAATAAGCACTGTCACCAACTGCGATACCAATGACTCCCGAGATCGCCAAGATCCCAAAATGGTTAGCACTCAGTTCGAATTCAGGCATTGGTATTAACGGCATGACCAACAGCATCATGCCAGAGGCTACAACCCCCTTAACAATGTTCAACTGCATCGCAGAGAAGCGATGCCCAAACTGCCCATAAATCCATGTCGCACACGCCCACACCATCGCAGCGCCAATGGCCGCTAATTCACCTATATACATCCGTATTTATCCTTTATTTATTGTTGTTATGGCTATGATTATGGCTATGATTATGGCTATGCGCATCGTTTGAATCAGAACTGTCATCTTGTCAGCAAGAAATCCGAAATAACCTATTCAAGTTCAATTGGATTTTATAAGATCCATCAATGATTTTATTCTCATTATTAGCAGCAACATATTATTTTCAGATTGGTAAATCATTTTTATAACAATTACTTGGATGATAGCGTAGTATATTTGTAACTAACATCTAACATTACAAGGATCTGTTATGTTTTTAGACTACTTTGCACTCGGTCTACTGATTTTCGTAGCATTAGTTATCTTTTACGGCATCATCGTTATTCACGATATTCCTTATGAAATTGCGAAAGAACGTAATCACCCTCATCAAGATGCTATTCATGTCTCAGGCTGGGTTAGCCTATTCACTTTACACACTATTTGGCCGTTCCTTTGGATTTGGGCTACGTTGTGGCGCAAAGATCGTGGCTGGGGCTTCGCTAAGCTTGAAGAAGAACAACATGATATTCATCACCGAGTCGACACTCTCATCGACCAAGTGAGTGCACTTCAGAACGAAATCGCACAGCTAAAGCAAGCGGGCACTGAGCAAAACAGCACAGAGAAACAGACAAACAACGTTCAAGATCAGGAGGCTAAGTAATGGATTTACTGCTGATAATGACCTACGCGGCGCTTTGTATTACGATTTTCAAAGTATTCAAAATCCCACTAAACAAATGGACTGTCCCCACTGCCGTACTGGGTGGTGTTGTCCTCATCGGTACTTTGATTCTATTGATGAACTACAACCACCCTTTCACACAAATCGGTAATCAAGTTTACTCAACGACACCGATTGTTTCAGGGGTTCGAGGCAAAGTCATCGAGGTTCCGGTTGAAGCAAATAAGCCTCTCAAGCAAGGGGATATCCTTTTCAAAATAGACCCGATTCCTTTTGAAGCTGAAGTTGCTAAGCTGCAAGCCAAAGTAAAAGAAGCGAGTCAAGGAGCCTTAGGTCTAGAGTCGCAAGTTGGAGAAGCTGAAGCTGCCAAAATAAAAGCCATTGCAGAAAGAGACAAAGCACAACGTGAATTCTCTCGATACAAGCGAGGCTTCGAAAGTGGCGCATTTACAGAGCAACAACTCGATACTCGTCGACAGGCATACAAAGCCGCAGAAGCTGCAGTGAAAGTAGCCGAAGCAAACCAACAACAAGCTCAGATCGCACTTAACTCTGAGATTGGCGGTGAGAATACAGCGGTTGCAGGCTTACTTGCTGATTTACGTAAAGCTGAATTCAATCTTGACCAAACGGTAGTAAGAGCACCAACCGATGGCTACGTAACTCAACTCGCTCTTCGTCCTGGTGTAATGGCTGTACCACTACCATTAGCGCCGGTGATGACCTTTGTTCACACTGAGGCGCAATTCTATACCGCAGCCTTTAGACAAAACTCACTACAACGCCTGCAACCTGGCTACGAAGCTGAGTTTCTATTTAGAGCACTACCAGGAAAAGTATTTAAAGGACGCATTGATGAAGTCATCCCAGCCATTGGTGAAAGCCAATTTCAAGCTCGAGGCACACTTCTAGGTACTGACGCACTGCGTACTAGCGGCCGTGTATTTGTTAAGCTGACCATCACTGATGATCTGTCTGAGTACCATTTGCCTATGGGTACTGCCGTGGAAGTGGCCGTTTATTCTGACAGCTTCACTCACGTATCTATCATGCGTAAAGTGCTTATTCGCATGAAGAGTTGGCAAAACTATCTATATCTAGACCACTAACCGTATCTAGACCACTAAACGGTCGTAGATATACGACACCCCCGCTTAACACATTGTTAATATGAATCAAAAAGCCAGACTCGTTCTGGCTTTTTTGTTGCTTGATTAACCGTAAAATTGCGTTTTTTACATGATATTAATGCGTCTAGATGGAATTTTAGACATCTAGACACTTACCTTCCCTTAGTATCCGCCCCATGAACCCACGGGGCGACTTGTCAGTGTTTGAAGTTCCAAGGT
>NZ_JBGOOU010000028.1:0-78593 GCF_041439815.1 Vibrio sp. 1F279
ACGTATATCAGCATGAGAACCGACGACATTACTTGCTTCATCTATGCGGTAACACTATCCCCTAAGCAACAAGAAAGGCTCTGATAATACAGGAGAGAAACTTCTACGTTTTTAATTGACAGTGGGGGTCATATCAACGCCGCGTTAAGTAGTAAGCAACACTTGGCTATACTTGAGCGAAGCAAAAATGCCAAGTGTTGCGAATCTGTCTTGAACGCTTTGTTATACGTTAATTTTTCGACGTACCCGATAACTGCTCGGTTAAGAAGTCATTCTTTTCTTTGTAGAACGAAACCATTTCGGTTAGCCTTTTATTCTCTTCTTTTAACTCTAAGACTTCCTTTTGAAGAGCAAGCGTGGACTCAAGCTTGCTTACCAACTGTTCTACCTGTTCAATTTTAACCATCTGATCAGATTGTGGTTTAAATTCTTTTTCGACGATTAGAAATGAAGCTAAAAATGCGGTTGCAACAGCAACCATTACTGTCAGCATCATCGTATATTTCTGAGTAAAACTACTCTCCATTGCCATTGTTCCCATTTGTATTTGCTTGTAGTGGTTCAAAAGCTTCAACTACTATTTTGATTGAACCATAAAGTGCTGTTAGAAAAAAAACTATTCCACCGACAAAAATGCTTCCAGAGTCAAACAGAGATGCCACCTCTGTACCTTGAATCTCTCGGGGTAGAGTAAATGCTAAAACGATCATTTTAATAGCTGCAATACTTGCTGCACATCCAAGCAAAAGCGGTACGATCATATTCAAATCGAAACTTCGCTTTCGCCAAATAATCCCTATAATGTATAAAATTAGCATCACAATACATAGCGCAGCAGTCGACTTAAGCCATATCTGATCGCTATTCATATTTCAAAATCCTCTATCTCCTCTGAGTTATTATCCTTTAACGTATAGCAGCTCTTAGACAGAAAAATTCTGCATTTAAATATAGAATTTTTCTATCTAGTTTCATATGCACGGGACTCTACCACGATTAATCACAGTATTTCAGTGACTTAAAACATAGATAAACTCATTGAATGACAAAATGCAGAATATTTCTATATAGTATGATTTTAGCGAAAACTCGCCCGTACTATATGTAATCACAGTACTCTGCACATACCCAAACACAAAAAAGCCTGCCATTTATGCGAACATTAATGTCAGGCTTTATACGTTAGTTAAGCTTTTGAGTGGCTAGCTTACGCAGCTTCGAATGCGAGGGCCTTCTTCTCTACCTGACGGAAGACCAGCGTTAATACACCATTCACGGCTAGGTAGAATGCGCCAGCAATGCCGAACACTGTGAGTGTGTCGTAGGTTTGGCCGTTGATACGCTGAGCGTATCCCATCAAATCCATGATGGTGATGGTGCTTGCCAGTGATGTGCCTTTGAAGACTAGAATCACTTCGTTCGAGTAAGCTGGAACGGCGCGACGTAGTGCGTATGGCAGTAACACTTTAAGCGTCGCGATTTTGTCCATGCCTAATGCGCGACATGCTTCCCACTGCCCTGCTGGAATCGCGTTGAATGCACCTCTGAACAGTAGCGTGCTGTATGCCGCGGTGTTCAGTGCGAGTGCTAACATTGCGCAGAACCAAGGTTGGCTAAGCCATGTCCATAGGAAGCTTTCACGAATCCAATCGAATTGACCCGGGCCGTAATACACCAAAAAAATCTGAACCAACAATGGTGTGCCGGTAAACAGCGTAATGATGCCACGAGTTAACCAGTGAATCGCCGGTATTCTTAGGATTAGCGTTACCGTCATCAGCAATGACAAGATACAACCAACAAGCAATGAAGCGCCTGTGAGTTGCAGACTGGTCGCTAAGCCCTCAAGCATTTGAGAGAGGTATTGTTGATTCATGCCATTGCCCCTTTGTTACCCAAACCTTGAATAGAGAACTTACCATCAATCACTTTTACCAATCTTTGTGTGATTAAAGTGATGACCAAGTAGATTGCTGCTGCTGTCGCGTACCAAGTAAATGCTTCGTGCGTTGCCGCTGATGTTAGTTGTGCTTGTTTCAACAAATCCGTTACGCCAATCAGCGATACTAATGCGGTGTCTTTCAGTAACACTAACCATTGGTTGGTTAACCCTGGTAGCGCGTGTCTTACCGCTTGAGGTAAAACTATACGAAAGAATGAACGTGATTGAGAGATACCAAGCGCGCTTGCTGCTTCTCTCTGCCCTTTGCTTACTGCTTTTAATGCACCACGCAAGGTTTGCGAAGCATAAGAAGCAAAGATAAGTGACAGTGCAACAACACCAGATAAGAACGGGCTCACTTCTATGAAGTCGCCAGTGATCATGAACAGAACTTGTGTCGAACCAAAGTAGATAAACAGTACGACCAGAATTTCTGGTAAACCACGAACAATCGTCACAAATGCAGTCGTTGGCCATTTGATTGCAATACGACGAGACATCTCACCACTTGCAAACAAAACTGCTAGAACCAATCCAACCAATAGGCTTACGAACGCAAGCTGAACTGTCATCCAGCTTGCTTCGACGAGCCCTAAAGAGTAACCCGTTAATTCCATAAATTACTTACCGAAGTACTTGTTAAAGATCTTGTCGTATTCGCCGTTCGCTTTCACTGCTGTAAGTGCAACGTTAAGCTGGTCTACAAGTTCTTGGTTGCTCTTGTTTACTGCGATACCAAAGCCGTTACCGAAGTACTCTTGGTTTGTTACTTGGTCGCCAACATACGTTAGGTTGTCTTGCTTTTTGAACCACTCAGCTACTACCGCTGTGTCACCAAATACTGAATCGATACGACCGTTTTTCATGTCGATGAATGCATCTTGGTAGCTTGAGTAAGGTACCGCTGTTACGCCAGCCATTTGCTCAAGTAGGAAGCTCTGGTGAGTTGAACCGTTTTGAACGCCAACACGCTTACCTTCTAGTGCTGCTTGGTCTGCTACTTTGCCTTCAATAGAGATGAATGCTGCAGAGTTGTCGTAGTAAGCGTTAGAGAAGTTTACTTGTTTAAGACGCGCTTCAGTGATGTCCATTGCCGAAATAGCGGCATCGTAACGTTTGAATTTAAGCGCTGGGATTAAGCTATCGAACGCTTGGTTGTGAAAAGTACAAGTCGCTTTCATCTCTTCACAAAGTGCGTTTGCTAGGTCTACGTCAAAACCTTGGATTTGGTTGTTCTCGTCCATGTATTCGAATGGTGCGTAAGTTGCTTCCATTGCGAATTTGATTTCATCTTGTGCCGATGCATTAACAGCCATGCCTGCTGAAGAAAGGCCGATAAGTGAAGCTAGTAGAATCTTTTTCATTTTGTTACTCCGAATCTGTGTGATTTTGACCTGTGGCCATTTTTATAATTTGATTTGTTTTAACTGAATCTATGTTTGACTAAATTGTGTTGTGATTAGCCGAATCAAGTAAATTAGCTGAATCTTGGGCTATGTGAATCCAATGCGTTAACTCAGGTTTAATGAGTCACTAATCTAGTGAGTCAAATACTCGGCAAACTCAGGTGTTTGCGGATTAACGAATGAATCGCTGGTGCCGTGTTCAACGATGTACCCTTTCTCTAGGTACAGAACGTGGCTAGCAATCTTCTTCGCGAAATCGACTTCGTGCGTCACGACCACTTGGGTAATGCCCGTTCCGCTCAATTCTTTAATAATGCTCACGACTTGGTTGGTGATCTCAGGATCAAGCGCCGCTGTTGGTTCATCAAACAACAACACATCCGGTTTCATCATCAGCGCACGTGCAATCGCAACACGCTGTTGTTGACCGCCAGACAGTTGAAGTGGCCAAGCGTCGGCTTTGTCTGCAAGTTGAAGTGTCTTTAGTACTTCTTGCGCTTGCTTAATCGCTTCTTGCTTATCCAAACCCGCAACTTTGGTTGGTGCTTCAATCAAGTTTTCCATCACCGTCATGTGTGGCCATAAGTTGTATTGCTGGAACACCATGCCGACTTTACGACGAAGTTTAAGCCCCTGCTTCTCTTGGATTTGGCTTGAAAAATCGACTTGCTCGTTCGCAATGTCTAATTCGCCGTTGTCCGCGATTTCTAGCAGGTTCAATACACGCAGTAATGAACTCTTGCCCGCGCCGCTTGGGCCAAGCAATACCAAGGTTTCGCCACTCTCACAGTCGAAACTGATGTCGTGAAGAACTTGGGTATCACCGTATGATTTGTTGACGCTCTTTACTTGAATACTCATGCCACAATACTGCATTAATTGTCATTTGTTGGTTATTCTATTCAATCCGAGGTTTTATGCAAGAAAAATGTATAAAAAACTACTTTGTTGAATTTTTGTAACAAATATTGCACAAAAAACAGTCGCTATAACTGGTCTTACAACCAAAATTCGCAAGTCATTGATAAAGTTAATATCGAGATAAATAGCAAACGTTTTACTATCAACTTATAAATCATTGCATGGTTGCTTGTTTATGTGTGCACTCTCCTATCAACGCTAATTTACTTGCATAAAAATTAGGGTTAAATAGCTTAGTTTCCTATCCAACTGACTGGTTCAGAATGCTTAGTTTTCCTTTAAGGTCGTTTCGAATTATTCACTTAGTGGTGAGGAAATATTGGAAATTGAGTTTCCTAGGGAGCGTCACAGCGCAATAAATGCTTTAATGGGTTCTATTCTCAACAACAAGTACCTCCCAGCGAACAACGCGCAGTACAGGCAACAAGCCATAAGCAATTAGTCATAAGCAACAAGCCATCTATTTTTAAAGCGACAACACATTAAGGCAGTCATATGCAAAACGATGTCTCTTCTACGCTCGACTCAAACCAGCGACAGACTCAAAAGAATCCCGATGCCAAACCTGAGAAAAAAAGCCTCAGTATTTTGTTTGAGCTAAGTAAATTCATTCAGCCTTATAAAGGTCGTGTTATTGCTGCTTTGATCGCGTTGATCTTCACGGCGAGCTTAACCCTTTCAGTCGGACACGGTATTCGCCTTCTTATCGACCAAGGTTTTAGCCAACAATCACTCTCAGATTTAGGCAGCGCGATTCAATTCATCATGGTCGTGGTCGTGTTGATCTCGATTGGTACTTTCTTCCGCTTCTATTTGGTTTCTTCTGTTGGGGAACGCGTGAGTGCGGACATTCGCTTATCGGTTTTCAATCATGTCGTGACGCTGCACCCGAGTTACTTTGAAACCAACGGCAGTGGCGACATCATGTCGCGCATCACCACGGATACCACTCTGCTTCAAAGTATCATTGGTTCATCGTTCTCTATGGCGATGCGCAGCGCGTTGATGTGTATTGGTGCAATCATCATGCTGTTTGCGACCAATATTAAGCTGACGTTGATTGTATTGGCCTCGGTGCCATTTATCTTGATTCCGATTCTTGTGTACGGGCGTCGTGTAAGAGCCCTATCTCGTCAAAGCCAAGATTCGATGTCTGATGTCGGGTCTTATGCCGGTGAGGCGATTGAGCATATTAAAACGGTTCAAAGCTACAGCCGAGAAGAGCAAGAGAAAGCGTCGTTCGCTGTTGAAGTGGAAAAGGCTTATGAGATTGGTCGCCAGCGTGTAAAACAGCGCGCGATTCTTATCTCTGGCGTGATTGTTATCGTGTTCAGCGCAATATCAGGGATGCTGTGGGTTGGTGGTAGTGATGTCATCAACGGCACCATGTCGGCGGGTGACTTAGCGGCGTTTGTCTTCTACGCCATTATGGTCGCTTCGTCATTAGGTACCATTTCTGAAGTGATGGGTGAACTGCAACGCGCGGCAGGTGCGACCGAGCGATTAATCGAGATCCTACAAGTTGAAAGCCATATTGTTGCGCCAGTTGCGAACCCAACATCACTCGATAACGTGACACCAGAAGTCGCTTTTGATGATGTGACCTTCTGTTACCCATCAAGACCAGACCAGCCCGCAACAAGCAACCTCACGCTAACGGCCCACGAAGGTAAAGTGTTGGCATTGGTTGGCCCGTCTGGCGCAGGTAAAACCACCCTATTCGAACTGCTGCAACGTTTCTACGACCCACAAGTGGGTAAAGTGACGCTAGGCGGTGTTGAACTGAATCAGTTTGATCCGAATGAACTGAGAAAGCAGATGGCGTTGGTTCCTCAGCAACCCGCTCTGTTCAGTAACGATGTGTTCCATAACATCCGATACGGAAACCCAGAAGCAACGGACGAACAAGTTATCGAAGCGGCGAAAAAAGCGCACGCGCACGAGTTCATTCAGAACTTACCTGAAGGCTATCACAGCTTTCTTGGTGAACGCGGTGTTAGGCTTTCTGGCGGCCAGAGACAACGCATAGCCATCGCACGTGCCATCCTAAAAGATCCGAATATTCTCTTATTGGACGAAGCAACCAGTGCGCTAGACAGCGAAAGTGAGCATCACGTACAACAAGCGTTAGAAGAGTTAATGCGTGGTAGAACGACGATCATTATCGCCCATCGATTATCAACAATTAAACACGCCGACCAGATTGCGGTGCTCGATAAAGGACAGCTAGTAGACATCGGCGACCACCAGTCTCTCATCAATAGCTGCGAATTGTACCAACGCTTAGTTGAACTGCAATTCAAACACCTTGATGCGTAATCATTGAGTGAATGTGCGTAAGTCGTTTGTTTAGTGAGACACTAATCAATAAGTAACGGAAAGTTAAGTCACTGACATTGTGTGGTTTCAAGCTTCAAAAACTTAAATCACACGTGTTGCAGTTTTGTTAATTTAACGGTAGGGTTTTTATTCCAATAACAACTTATCCCGATGAAGGATAAACAGATAACGTTAATTACCCAGATAACATTAACTACACAGATAACAATAAGAGAGTTCGCATGGAAGCACTATTATCTGACTACCCGGTAGTAACAGAAATCCCTGTCGCTTGGGGAGAAATGGACGCACTCAATCACGTTAACAACGCCGTATATTTTCGCTATTTCGAAACCGCTCGCTTAGATTTTTTCAAGCACGTTGAGCTGATGGAAGAGATGGCGATTACCAAAGTTGGCCCTGTTCTTGGTGACACTTACTGTAAGTATTTCCGCCCAGTCACGTATCCAGATACCTTGATGATTGGCTCTCGTGTTACTGATATTCAAGATGACCGATTCACCATGGAATACGCGATTGTCAGTAAGACTCAGCAAAAACTGACGACCATTGGCACCGCGACTATCGTGATGTTTGATTTTGCTTCAAACCAAAAAGCCCTGCTCTCGCTACGCTTAACCAACGAAATTGAAAAGATGAACACGTTGAAAAGCCCATGCTTCAAACAAGAAGCCGTGACGGAATAACGTATTCGCTGATTCAGAATACTCAAATACAGAAAGGCCACTCGATTGAGTGGCCTTTTGTTTATTACTTCACAGTGCTTACAAGCGGTTAAGCCTTATAGACCTTTAGTGTTATAAGCCTTGAACCCTATAGACCTTGAACGTATTGAGCGTTAGTTCGAACTTCAACCATCTGCTCTAGGTTCTGTTGTGAACCATCAACGCCGTCAATCAAACCTTGGAAGTGTTTGATAAGCTCTACTTTGTCTTGTACTTCTTTCGAACCCGCACCGATGTTGGTTAGGTCAATGAAGAACTCATCGAACAGACCAGAGAAATCCGTTACAGCGTCATGGTTTAAGAACTGCTCGTGGTTGTAAATGCTAGGGTAGCCACCCTTCTGCTTATCAACCGCGAAAGAGATACCTTTCACGTTAGTAATCGTGGTCGCTTTCTCACACTTCAGCATACAACCGGCTTCAATGCTTGGCTTGTTACAACCTACCGTTCTTTGGAAGAAACACTGACGACTGGTCATCATCAAGATTGGGTGGTAGATGCTGTAGAACAGTTTGAAGTTCTCTGGACGGCGAATATGACGAATCTGACCTTTGTTGATCTCGTTCGAAATGAAAGCACCAGCACAGTTTAGCTCTTCTTTCAGCGTAACCAATGCGTGAGAGTTTGTGGTGTTCATGAACGGGCCTGCTACCCACTCAATTCCCATCTCGTAAGCTTTGTAGGCAATACCCGTGTTGTTGGTCACGATGCGAGCTGGCTTGATCTCTTCAAGGATACGAACTGCTTCGTCGTAATCTTTGCCGATCAATACGGCAGGGAACCAAGGAATCAAACGTGGGTTTGCTGCCAAGATATCGATGTACTTGTTACAACGCTTCTTGAAGCTTTCAGGCAGTTTGAAGTAAACATCCGCGTCAGTTACGTCACACAGGTGCAAGTCTTCCACATCCGCGATAAGCATCGACATAGTTGGCTTCTCGTTCACCTTCGGTTGCTGAGGCAGTGCTGGCACTTCAACGTGCTTAATCACTTTCACAGAACCGTTTAAGATGAAATCGATTTCGTCTTTTAAGACCGACACTTCTTTCAAAGGAAGAATCAGACCTTCATCTAGGTTGTCGTAGTTACAGTTTTCAAGCGTATGAACAGCACTCTTCACTGATTTGAAACGCTTTTCAAGTAACGCCTGAGTAATCGCAGTCTCTTTAGCTGTTGCCAATAACGATTGAGATTGAACCGTAAAGTTTTCTTTTGGTGTGTTCACTGTCACCGTAAATGGTTGACCCACCTTAGCGCTAAACGACAATGACACCGGCGTTTTACGAATATCAAGGAACTCGATCTTGTCGCGCATTTCACTACCTAGCGCATTCTTAGCTTCATAAAGATCGCTAGTTACTTCTTGAATTTGCACAACAGAGATTTCATTGTTCTCTTTCGTCGCTTTATCAACGGCGTAGTTCATGCTGTTGTCACGAGGATTATCAATGAACATGTCTTTCGTTAGGTTGCCCTTAAGGAAAGAGTTGGTGAAATCACGGTTGAATACTTTGTGTAGGTTCGAATCGTCTTCGATCAACAAACCACTTTCTACAAAGCTATCAATCTGTTTACGCCATGTGTCTACCACAGTGTATACGTAGTGTGCGCCTTTAATACGGCCTTCTACTTTCAACGAGTCAACTTTCGCGTCAACCAGTTCAGGTAGGTCGTAGTAAGCGGAGTTATCTTTCAAGTTCAGTGGGAACTTGTTGCCTGCGTTGGTGATTTCGTATTCATCACGACACGCTTGGCTACAACGCCCACGGTTACCTGAGTTACCCACACTTACAGAGCTTGAGTAACATTGACCAGAGAATGCGATACACAAAGCACCGTGTACGAACACTTCAGTCAATACATCGTGATCGTGTGCCACTTCCGTCAGCATTTTGATTTCTGGTAGGTTCAATTCACGAGACAAGTTAACGCGCGTCGCGCCAATCTTAGACAAGAACTTAATCTGGCCTTCGTTGTGCGTCGTTAACTGAGTCGATGCGTGAACATCTAACGATGGGAAATGCTTTTTCACCAAATCAAACAAACCAAGATCTTGAACGATGATGCCGTCTAGTTTGGTGTTCACCAGTTGGTTCAGCAATTTAGTGATAGTCTTAATTTCATGCTCCAGCAGCACAACGTTAAGAGTCAGAAACACTTCACAACCATATTCATGAGCAAGGCGAATCACACCATTCAACTCATCTAACGAAAGGTTAGAGGCTCTGTTACGAGCGTTGAAGGTGTCTAAACCACAATAAACCGCATTGGCACCGGCCACGATAGCGGCTTTAATCGCCTCGACATCGCCACCTGGGGCTAATAACTCAATCTTTCTGCTCATTTTTGAAGTCGCTCACTTACTTATAATTTTTAAGGCGCGTATTCTACCTACAACACGATCTCTTTACCACCTAACAACACTTTCCAAACTAAATGACCTCAATAATGCCAAACGAATTCGATTTACCTATCCTTTATTCTTTAAGACGCTGCCCTTACGCTATGCGAGGAAGGATGGGCATCGCACTATCACAGCAGAAAGTGTTACTTCGAGAAATTGTTACCAAAGATAAGCCTAGCGAACTATTGGCCAGTTCGCCAAAAGGCACTGTTCCAGTATTGGTATTGCCTGATGGTCAAATCATCGAGCAGAGCTTAGATGTGATGAATTGGGCGCTTCAACAAAACGATCCTCAAGATCTTCTGCGCTTAAGCAATCCAATACTTAGCGAACAAGTCCAACAACTCATTAAAACCAACGATGAAGAATTCATTGGTCACTTAGAGAAATACCGCGCTTCAGTGCGTTACCGAAACATCGATAGTGAACAACGTCGACAAGCCTGCGAAGCGTTCATTAGTCAGTTAGAAGCGCTACTCACCGATCAGCCCTACTTTTTTGGAGAAACCCCAAGCTTAGCCGATTTTGCCGTGATGCCTTTTGTTAGCCAGTTCGTAAGAGTCGAGAAGAAGTTGTTTGTGCAATCTGAATATCAGAACGTTGGACGTTGGTTAAGAACGCATCTCGACAGTAAGCTCTACACCCAAGTCATGAAGCAATACCCTTTGTGGAATGAAACCAAGCAAGATTGTGTTTTTGGGTAGCATTAAGTCGCTATGAATTGCTGGAGATATCCCTAGATTACCGAAGATGACTGTAAACAGTTCTAAATAAGCATAGACAGCACTCTATTGTTATGAAAATCGTGACACTGAATCACAAGCGATGCCATTGATGGCATATTAGATATCAACGAAAATCGCCTTTCACTCAATCACAACGTTAGTTTGAAATGCGCTATGCCAAAAAACAAAGTAAACACATTCAACACACCTAGCCCCGATTTTAAAGGGTTCGCGAAAGTTTCACTGTTAGTGGCCTTCTCGCTTGCCCTTTCAGGCTGCAGCGCGAAAAACAAAGCAACCAACACAAGCCCATCTGCTGCGCAGCAGAATCAAGCCTACATTCCAACAAACGTTATTTACTCATCAAATTCCGACGGACTTTATGATAGACAAAGAAAACGTCGATCTATTGATTGAAGAAGGTAACAAACAACTTGTTGCCGATCCGGAATTCCGAAACTTCTTATCATTTGAACGCAACAAATAATGCTAATCTAGTTGCTTATTAAAGCGCAATTTGGCAACTAAAGTTACGTCATAACTTCACCTTTACAAGGATCACTATGGAATTTGAAAACAACATCTTACATCTCGGGTCATTCTTTGCAGTGACCATGGGGATCGTGGTTCTATTTATCGGTCGAAGGCTTAGCCAGGTCATCGGTTTTTTGAAAGAGTTCAGTATCCCTGAACCTGTCTCTGGCGGGATTTTGGCATCACTCCTGTTCGCGGTTTTATACGCGACGACCTCAATCGAAGTGCAGTTTGATCTGTTTGCCCGCGATGTATTATTGGTCTACTTCTTTACCACCATTGGTATTAACTCAAGTTTAAAAGACCTGTTCAAAGGCGGAAAGCCCTTGGTCATTTTGCTAGCAATCACTATCTTCTTCATGATCATGCAGAACATTGTCGGTATTTCTGTCACATCAATGTTCGGCTTAGAGCCTGTCTTTGGTCTACTCAGCGGAAGTATTTCGCTGATTGGCGGACATGGTACCGCGATTGCTTGGGCACCCAAGGTTGCAGAAGAGTTCGGTCTAGAAAGCGCGATGGAGATAGGTATCGCCAGTGCAACATTCGGGCTGATTTTAGCCAGCCTGATGGGTGGCCCTATTGCGAAGTTTCTCATCACGCGTCACAATCTCAAACCTGCCGACGGGCAATCAAACTCAATCGATTCAAATGCCAAAAAGCAACAACAAGCTCTTACATCATTTCAATTTTTAGATGCCGTGTTAGCGATTCATATTTGTGTCATTGTCGGCGCGTTGCTTAATGAATTGATCAGTCAGACAGGATTGCAGCTTCCATTGTTCGTATCGTGTTTGTTTGCGGGTATCGTGATCACCAACGTAATGCCAGACTCCTACCCGAGAATTTCAGGCGCTAAATGGCCAACACGCTCGCCCGCTATCGACTTAATTGCTGAAATCTCCCTGGGTACATTTTTGGCGATGTCACTAATGAGCATGCAACTTTGGACGCTCATTGACTTGGCTGGTCCCATCTTCGCGATATTGGCAATGCAGCTGCTACTGGCTGTGATAATCAATATCTTCATCGTGTTCCCATCAATGGGTAAGACCTATGATGCAGCCGTTGTATGTGCGGGGTTCGGAGGGATTTCGTTAGGTTCCACACCGACAGCCATGGCAAACATGTCGGCAGTAAGCCAGAAATATGGGCATTCAGCACAAGCCTTCATCATCGTGCCATTGGTATGCGCGTTCTTCATTGATTTAGCGAACGCCCTGATTATTCCTTACTTCATGAGAATGATGTAGCTGACCTTTGTTAAGACGGTACACCACAATTTGTAAAAGCGGTGTACCGCAATTTATTTAGGCGGTGTACCCCAATAAAAAGAGCCGCTCGTACAGAGCGGCTCTTTTGCTAATGACTCAATTTGCACTAAAACTAACGACAATCCAAAGCTTATTGAATCGCTATCGAAATCTCGACTTCAGTTTCGCCTTTGTAAAATTCAAAGTCTGTCGTGTAAGTTCGAACATGTGGGCAATCTGCTGCGTTGAAGTACGCCCACACTTCGCCCCATAAATCGATGACCGCTTGAGGAAGTTCACCTTCAGCAGAAAACGTCAGATATTTACCTGCTTCAATTTCGGTTTCAACTAGCGCATCTAAATTGTTATCGGTGAGTGCGCTAGTACAAGCGACGACATCAAATTCACCCGTAAAGTCAGACTCGTAATTGGTGTAGACACCATACACTTTTGAATCCGGCGTTAATTTTGGAAACGCTTGGTCAAAAAAGCCCTGCCACAATTGCCCTATCTTGGCTTTGGCCGGGTCAATCTCATCGGTATTAGTGGTTCTTACTGAAAAACCATACGCCTTTACGGCTTCAATCGTTTCTACTTTCATTCGTTTTATTCCTAAGCCAATTGACGATCTAACTGTATTGAATCCAATGTTTTGTAAAATAACACGACTAATCTTGTATCTCTTTATGCCCACATTTTTCGCAGACAAGGTGACGAGAAAACTCATCCATTGACGCGATAAACGGGCCAAGGAACCAACCTTTTATCATGCCTGCCCAAAACTCGCTTCGCTTTTGGTTAGGTTTGTCTGCAAACGCACTCGTCTTTCTGACCAACACAACAACATGTTGTGTGTCTTCTCTGCATGCGGTGCAATAGCATTGTTCTATGGTGTTATTCATTTGAAAGCCTATGACGTTTTGAATGAAATCTGCTGAAAATGAGGATTGTCGACACAGACTTCTAGTGTGGAAAGATCAGTGAGTACGACAAGTTGTTCTACACCTTGAATACTGACCTTAATGCACTCTTCACGGCTATCATTGCGTTGAGTATCTAATCCGACACATTCAATCTGCTCGCCAGACTTCAGCGTTAATTTGATTGGGTATCGGTGCATACACACAATCTCAATATAATCGTAATCGTTGCAACTAATCATAATACCCCTCCAATTCATCCACCACGCTAATGCGACACGCCATACTATGCAATATGCATATAATCAATCATTTACCCAAGTCACATTGATGTTCGTCCGAAACTAAACTTGCTTCTAAACCTACTTCTAAACTTAGCTTAATCCAGCTTAACCCATTCACGTTTCTTCTACTCACGCCTGCTTATTCTTTCATTGTTAAATAATAATCGAGAACAAAACAATGAAAACCATGAACCATTTACACGTGTTAGCTTTTTTAGGCTTAGTCGTTTCAATGATGACGTTTAATGTGAGTGCCGCCTCAGAAATAGATGCGAGGCACTTTGCTAATGGAAAAGCCAAATACACGCAGCTTTGTCAGGTATGTCATGGCGACAAAGGACACGGTGATGGCCCCACTGCCGCTTCATTACCACACAAACCTGCTAACATCGCTAATAAATTGAGCGGCTTTTTTACCAGCCCAAGCTCTTTAGCGGATGACATTTTAGAGGGCGATGTAGAACAAGGCATGCCAGCGTGGCAAGGTGTGATCACAAAGCAAGATGCGTTAGATATCTTGTGGTATGTAGATTCAATTCAGTAAGTTTTCGCTTGTGTGAGCATTCTTGTATAAACACCATGAGGGGCTACATTGTCACGCGTGGCTATATCGGGGACTGCGATTACTTGATCGCTTTCCAATAATGATAAAGCCCGTTGATATCTGAAGAGCACATCAACGACATCGCGCCTTTGATCTGTTCTTCGCTCCACTCCCACCATTTCATTTCTAACAACTGAGCAATCTCAGTGTCATCGAATCGATAACGGATATGGCGTGCAGGGTTTGAACCGACAATCGAGTATGGCGCTACATCTTTGGTCACAACCGCTCTACTCGCGATAATCGCCCCGTCACCAACCTTAACACCACTCATGATCATCGCTTCTGTACCGATCCACACATCATTACCAATCACGGTATCGCCAGAGCGTTCAAAGCCGTCGATCGCACCTTCAAACTTCTCGTCGTCTTGATAGAAAAACGGGAAAGTGCTGACCCACTGATTTTGGTGGCCTTGGTTTCCCGCCATCATAAATACGGCACCTGAACCAATCGAGCAATAGCTGCCAATGATCAGCTTATCGATGTCGGTTCTATCCGGTAATAGGTAACGCGCACAGTCATCAAAGCTGTGGTTATGGTAGTAACCCGAGTAATAGCTGTGCTCGCCCACAATTATGTTTGGGTTGGTCACTTGCTCTTTAAGTGACTTTCCAACAAACGGGCTTTCAAAATAGTTTTTCATGTTTGTACTCTTAGTTTCGTTCTTTTAGTTGGGTACTTTTGTTGCGTGTTTATGGTTTTAACAGGTTTATCTTAGTGTAAATGCCAACGTGCCCTAACGACCGCCTGCAATATCAATAAACGAACCGGTTACATACGACGCTTCGTCTGATAATAACCATGCGATAGAGTTAGCCACCTCTTCTGGTGTGCCACCTCGTTGTAACGGTAGCTGCGAAGCTAGTCTGTCTACGCGATCAGGCTCTCCGCCATCTGCGTGCATCTCAGTATAAATACAACCAGGCCTTACGCCATTCACTCGGATATTACGTGAAGCCAATTCAAGCGATAAGCCTTTGGTGAGTGAATCCATCGCACCTTTCGATGCTGCGTAATCCACGTACTCAAACGGTGCGCCCGTTCGCGAAGCAGCAGACGATACATTCACAATAGAACCCGTACCGTCAGCTTGTTTAATAAAGGCTTTACTGCAAAGGAAGCAGCTTGATACGTTCGATTTCATCACCTTTTCAAAGCGATCCAATTCGATGTCAACCAAAGGTGACTGAGTAAACAAAATCCCTGCATTATTGACCAAGTGAGTCACTGGACCTAACTTGTTACGAGCAATCTCGAATAAGGATTTCACGTCCGATTCAACAGACACATCCGCACGCACGCTTATGGCGGTTCCGCCTTGTTCACGAATCTCGTTCACTAGATCTTCAGCTCGCGACTCATTGTGTATGAAGTTAACACATACAGCATAGCCTTGATTGGCCAACAATTTAGACGTCGCCGCGCCAATGCCTCGGCTCCCGCCTGTTACAATCACTACCTTGTTCAATGAAACCTCCTAATGCCGCTTGTTTGTTATAACCTGGTTTTTCGTTACAAACTGATCGTATCGACACAAACTAATTGTTCGATACAACCTGAATCCACTGCGATCGCCAAGCCGGCGCTTCGAATGGGTCTGGCCAAAACTCAGTTTGCTTTTGAATTAAACCATCAACAACCGTGTGAAAGGTAATCACTCGGTCTTTCAATACACTGTCAGTAACCGAAACGTCCGTTACTACGGAATCTCCTTCACAGACAATCGAATTCAGGGTGAATTCCCAAACACCATTGGCTGGGTATTCAGAGTTGATTGCCGTAAAGTTATCGCGCCCTAATGTGAGTTCAGATGACTGAGGCCAATAGCCTTCAAAATCTGCGGCTAGCCATTCACTTGCCTTGGCAAAATCATTACTGCGCATTGCATCCCAAAAACCTAATACCACTTCTTTTGGTGTCATTATTCTTCCTTAAAATCGTTCAGTTATAACGAATTTTTTACATAGCTATTTAGGTACGTGAAGAGATCGCTTTAAGCGTACTTAAACTATATACCTCTACGTATACTTACCGATGATCGTTAAAAGATCATCGACATGGTTGGCAATGTAATCGGGCTTGGTTTGCCAGTTTTCAGGCTCAGATCGGCTATAACCGGCAGCCACCGCAATCACTTTTGCGTTCTTACCCAATGCTGCTTCAATATTGCGAGCAAACTGTGTAT
Organism: Vibrio sp. 1F279; assembly: GCF_041439815.1. Lineage (NCBI taxonomy): Bacteria > Pseudomonadati > Pseudomonadota > Gammaproteobacteria > Vibrionales > Vibrionaceae > Vibrio > Vibrio sp. 1F279. The sequence goes on from NZ_JBGOOU010000028.1 coordinate 16,247, forward strand.
CCGCTTCATGGTCACCGATGTACATCAAACAAAGCTCGTTAGACTGATCGGCGCCAAATATGTTCTCAACACATTTCACGCCACCAAACGGGTGTGGCTTTTGGTGGCCGTTCGAGACATCGTCATAGCCCACTACCGATTTAAACAAATCACCAATGCCATAACTGTCGAGCACACCACGAATATTCAATTGAGAGTTTTGAGAACAGATCCCATGAGGAAGATGATCAAACTGACTTACCACAGTGTTCATCCCGTCAAACAAGGCGACAGCAGTTTGGTTTTTCTCTTGATGCTCTGCCCACATTCCACCGGCGATCAACATTTCGTCATGCGATAAGCCGTAATAATCGACATATAAAGCTTGCCAGTTTTTAGCACCGTGGTTGGCTTCGTGATAAAGCGTTTCGCTCAGCAGATATTTAGGTAAGTTCTCACCTGATAAGTGTGGCGCGACCACAGAGATAATATCTTTGGTAATTGCGATATTCTTTGGAACTGAATTCACTAAGGTTCCATCGTAATCCCACAGGATGGCATCTAACTTCATGGGGTATCTCGTTGTTTAAATTGACGATTTCAATTTATCACTTGAAGGCCTGTTAAGGGAAATCTTATTGTCTTGAGTTTCAAAATTAGTCTAATTAGAACAAAGCTATAAAACAAATAATTGCTGGCAAACAAAAACCAACAATCTTTACTCACATCACTGCTTTATCAATTGGAATATATGCGTATAATCCCCCGCTCTATAACGCTACCCAGCATAGGAATAGCGTCATCCCAAATTTTGTGAGTACCCAATGTCGAAACTATTTTTCAAAGGCCGTATTGAAACAAGACAGAACCACGTTCTTGCTGGCTACAATGTAAACCGCGATGTTAAAGTGGGTACTGAAGAGTCACCAGTTGCTGTAATGGTTCAAACTGAAGCTCGTAAAGCAGAAGTTGAAGCAATCGCGGCCGAGCATTCAATCTTTGTTACTGTATCTGTTGATGCAACTAAAGAAGAAAACACGCTTGAGTTCGACACATTACTAAACAAGCCAAAAACAATGACGTTCGAAAAGACACCTAACCGTAACGACCCATGTTCTTGCGGTAGCGGTAAGAAATACAAGAAATGTTGTGCATAAGCACTTCTGATTCATGCTACTCATAGTGTGATTGAGATGATTGATTAAAACGGGCAGATCACTACGATCTGCCCGTTTTTTTTATGTCCAGAGTTACTCATTTGGAAATATATTAGCTTTTAGAGAAAAATAGCTTTTGCTCAACCATGATAAATCAACCAACATGCTGGTGAACTATTGGGTTATTTCGCTTTAGCCACTGTCGCTTCTGACAACTTACTTAGTACACCCGATATTTTTTGAATCACTTTGTCACAGCCATTGATCGCGTGACGCTCTACCAAGTAATTAGGATCGTTGTAAGACAACCATACTTTCTTATTGGAATCTTCCGTGACTAACACCTTCTGCGGTAAATCTATCGCGACTTCTTGAGCACATTGCATTAATGGTGTCCCTACTTTCGGGTTACCAAAGATGATGACTTCGGTTGGTCTCAATTCAAGATCGACCTTACTCGCGTTTTTCTGATGGTCGATTCTCGCAAACAAGGTCAATCCTTTGCTTTTGGCGATTTCTTCAAAGCGGTCAGCGGTCTCTTTCACTGAGTAATTACTTTGATATTTAATCAAACCATCAGAAGCCGTAGCTGAAAATGATGCCGAGAGTAAAATGGCGCATAGTGGTAGTAATTTTTTCATCGTCACCTCTGAGATTTAACCTAATCAAACTTACATTCGTAGCGCCACTTCTAAAATCAGCGACGTAACCCATGTCAGTATAGACACGTTTCCATCCTCAATTTGCAGAGAGGATCACTTTTCTAATGCGTCTTATTATCAGCAGTTGAGATAGGAATTGTTTCAAAAGCTAAACACATGATCAGTGCCACGACTTAGTCCCACACTTTTCACACTGGTATTCGTAATCACTGTCGACATAAAAACCGGGAACATTATGGTCACCTTTAAACAATAACGTCATCAGGTACTCCATCAACACGCCTAGTTTCCATTGTTTCTTTTCAGATTCAGCTTCCGCTTTAGATTGAGCATCGGAAGCGTTAACAGCAAGGTCGGGGTAAGTGCGTTGCACTGCTCACAGTGATAAGGGTGTTTAATATATTTATTATCAAGCATTTATATGAGCCATCTGACATTTATTAAGTTGATGAATACTAACAACTTATCACTCGGTTCTCGAACTCATTGTTGTCCTTTAGAGTTTTATTAGAAAGAAATGAGACACGAGATAATACCATGTGCCATGTATCTACTTTTATTGGCATTGCGCAGAACAAAAAGAGTAACCGTGTATCGTTTGAAATTTAGTTAAGCGCTTTAATTAGAACCGTGTATTTCCACAGGTTTGCTTCATCTTCTCCGAGCTCGATACTTGCTTCTCCACCCTCTTTATCAAGAATAAAAACAGGCATCTGTCCGCTAGACTCTCCATTTTCATAATCGCATGACATTTTGGCTTCCAGTAGAATAGCGTTAGCTTCATGCTTAGAAAGAACACCCGAATAAATGCATTCTTCAGTTTGAGATGAGACTTCCTGTCCGAAAGAGTCGAACTTAAAGGTTGGGAAGTTGAGTTTTGATTCAGAATCCTCGACAGTGATCGACACTTGGTAATCGATAGCTTCAATATTGTTATCGGTTGCAAATACACAACCGGAAACGCCAAGTAACAATACAGCTAAAGCAGTGGTTTTCATGTGGTTCTTATTCCTTCAACAATGGGCTTGCTACTCTGAAGTAACACTATGAATTCCCGGGTTTAATTTAAACGTTGTTAGGTGAAACTTGTTTGCCATTACTTGGCAAGATAGCTAACTTTTACTTTAACAACCCTTTGTCCGCAGCACCTTCAAGTTGCACTTCTAGTTCTTTCCATAGAGCACGACTGCCTTTAGAGATACGCTCGCCATTAAAGGTCAGTACTTTGTCTTTGGATATGTTGTGCTTCTTCCAGCTGTGACCATCACCATGGATGTTATGAAGCAAAGGTGGCACTCTATCGATCGCCTTACCAAATCTGGCTTCCGGTGACTCACCCGCTTCGAACTCAAGCCATAAATCCAAATACTCGGTTCTTAAATGGCTTGGCAATGATTTCAGCAAGCGCTCAACACAGTTTCTCTCTTTGAGTTTGTTTTCTTCGGTTTCACTGGCATAAATGATGGTGTCTCCTGCATCGATTTCCCCAAGGTCATGTATCAGTAACATCTTCATCACTCGCGTAATATCGATTTGTTCATTGGCATAGTCTTTCAACATAAGAGCGCTCAAACAGACGTGCCAACTGTGCTCAGCGGAGTTTTCATATCGATCCAATCCAACCGGTTTTGTCTGTCGATGAACATCCTTTAATTGTTCAATTTCGACCATGAATTGCAGAATGCCTTTGATTTCTTCCACGATGAGCTTCCTTTAATTGAGCTTGAGCAACACACGAATGAGCCTTAGCTTATTTACCTGTTAGCCATAGGGTGTTCAGGGTTTAACTGAAGGAGATCCCACAAGTTACCGTAAAGATCTTCAAACACAGCAACGGTACCGTAGCCTTGCTCTTTAGGCTCTCGGACAAAGTTAATGCCCAAAGACGTCATGCGCTCGTAATCACGCCAGAAATCATCGGTGTTTAAGAATAGGAATACGCGTCCGCCAGTTTGGTTCCCGATGAAATCGTATTGCTCTGGCTTGGAAGCTCTAGCAAGTAACAGGCTCACACCTGTTGAATTTGGTGGAGCAACAACAACCCAGCGTTTATCTTCTTCTGGTAGATACGTGTCTTCGATGAGATCAAACTTAAGCTTGTTTACATAGAAATCAAGCGCTTCATCGTAGTCTTTTACCACGAGTGCAATGTGGACAATATTCTGTTTCATAACATACCTTGTTGGGGTTTTAGCTGCGTGGAATGATGCCATGAAGCAAGCAAAGACACTAGGTGTTCACGCTTAGTTTGGTGTTATGGCTAAACCATTCCAAAAAGTACTCATGTTTTAAGTGCTAACAAAGTACCGCAAGTCGCCAAAAAGCCACCTGATAATCTGTTCAATAGCATCTTTGCTGAGCGCCCTTGAAATACAAAACGAGCTTTAGAGGCAGTGCAAGCATAGAGACTCAATACTCCACCTACAGCTACAGTTGAAATCACCAAAATCATCATCACATCTGTTGTGGTAAATGTTTTTAGGTCTATGAATGCGGGAAAGAAACCCATGTAAAACAAAATCGCCTTTGGGTTTGAAACTGTCATCAATAAGCCGATAGTCACGCTTGAGGCTTTCGTTCCTTGCTCCGAAGATGTACTCGATGATTCACTAACATCTGACGTCCATGTTGTGTAAGCCAACCAAAACAAATAGGTAACGCCTACATATTTAATTACCGTAGCAAATTCACCCATTGCGCTAGCTAAAGCTGATAAACCAGACAAAGCTAAGAATATAAAAATGTAATCCGCGATTAGTACGCCAAGCACCACTAACAAGCCTTGTTTCCAACCAAAGCTTAGAGACCTCGACAGAACTGCGAGAACGCTGGGTCCCGGTATGGCTGCAGATAGTAACATCGCAACAAATAGAGCTATTCCTGATGTAATTGACATGATCCCTCCCTAGATCGTTTGTCGTTCGACAATTAACCTATTTATGTGACTAAACGATTTGACCGCACATGATAAATTGCGGGCCTGCTGCGCCACCTAAATACTGTTCATTGGTATCTTCGAAGCCGCCTTTCTTATAACAGTTGAATGCTGCGGGATTTTTGCAATTCACGGTTAAGTAAATCAACTCATACGCTGAGTAATTCGCTTTTAAATATGGAAACAAAGCTTTGACCGTGCCCGTTCCTAAACCTTTACCTTGCTGGTTTTTATCAAGCACAAAAGCTCTTAAGCCAATACTTCCTTCAGGGCAGAATTCGTAGTGCTCTGCGCAAGCGATATCCAGCTTAAAGAAACCAACAACTTCGTTATCAGACTTAATCACGTGCAAGTGCGTCGTTTCACTGCCGTCTAATAAAAACTCTGCAGCTGTACCAGCGAACTTAACCTGTTCATCGGCGAGTTGGATGGCCTGAACTAACGCCACATGTGATTCTTGAAGCCTTTCAATAGTTATCATTGTTGTTCCTTCTGTATAACACGCACGAAAAACCGACTAGAGCTCATCGCTAGTGTCTCGAGAACCGTAGTTTGGGAAGTTGATATTAAGAACGTTATCATCCTCAAGTGTGAATAGAACGCTTCCATTCTCGACACCAGTTTCGTTCCTATCTGAACAACCTAGAAACAGCTCCCAATCAAACGAATATTGAAGGCGGTATTGATTCGCATTGATGTGTAGAACGTCTTTGATTTTAATACCGTCCACCACGTGTGCCATATCATCGATGTATGACAGGTCTGGGATTAACTTTTCTTCGAAATCACTCTTATGCTCGGTTAAGAAATTGAGCAGCTCAGAACATAACTCGGAGCCATGAACCAATGGTTTAGACAGACTAGAAAACAACATTTCTAAATACTCCAAGGATTTTTTTGATATTGGCAGATACACGCGAATCTGCTACGAATGCAAGCTCACAGCCAACGGGAATCGATAGGACTAAACGTTACTATTATCCGAGCTATTAAACGAGTACATTCGAACTTCATCTCTCGGGAACCAGCCTAATTTTTCGTAAAACTGTTGAGCGTTGATGTTGTCGTTATAGACAAACAAGTGGGTCTTAGGGATACCCAACCCTGCAAGTGCGTTGACCGCCTCAGCGACAAGCTTACAACCTAACTTTTGCCCTCTGAAGTTTGCCGAGACAGCTAAGTGTTGTAAATACCCACGACGTCCATCGGTTCCGACTAACACTGCGCCAATGATCTCGTTGTTACTCTCAGCCACAAAACTCAGACCGGGATTACGTTCTAAATAGCTCGCAATGCTTACTTTCGAATCGGCATCGCGAATACTCATGCCTTCTGTTTGGCACCATAACGCGATCACTGAGTCGTAGTCTGAACTGTCCATTTCCCGAATGTTGACCACTCGACTCTCCTTGTTATACGGGTAATTAATTAGTCGTGTTTCTCGTAATAAATGAGTAGTTAATAATACTTATGTGTTAACGAATATCTTGGCAGAACCTAAAGAGATAACCATCTGGAGTTTGAACGATGAACTGCTTCTGAATCGCTATGGACTCTCCACATTGATAAGATTTTGACTCTAAAGCTAAGTAAATAGAATCAGCGGCGCTTTCGTTAACTCTCTGATATAGCGGTTCGATGTCGATAACATCCCATTGAAAATTAATGCCACGTCCTAAAGGTAACGCCAGATCACCTGAAAGCCATTTTCGACTTTTGCCCGCAATCCCTTCAAGCATCACATCAACACCATCAAGCGTTAGGTAAGCAAACTCCTCATCAGGACGTTCGTATTTCACATCAAATCCCAACACATCGACAAAGAAGGATTTGCTCACATTAATATCGAAACAATAAAGCTCTGGAACTACTCGTAATGTCATCATTGATCCTTTAGTCATTCAATTAAAGATATGAGGAGAATCTGTTTTACTGCGCTAGCTTCCCAAGGATGACCGGATCGCTCAACAGATTCGTCAGAGGAAGAAACAATGGCTCAGGTAACTCATCTAGCTTAAACCATTTCCATTGCTTACATTTGTCAGGCTCGGTCACCTGTGGTTCGCCGCTAGCATCAGAAGCAACGACAAACAGCGTTATATAATGCTTGTTCTCTTTCTCGAAAATATCATTGGTAAAAGAGAGCTTCTCAAATGCATTAACAACCAAGCCAGTCTCTTCGAGTGTTTCGCGTTTGGCACACTCTTCAATGCTCTCACCCCATTCAAGATGTCCGCCCGGCGTAGCCCACGTATGAGCCCCATGAGAACCAATTCGTTCTCCAAGTAGTACTCGTCCTTCACGTAGAATAACCGCAGCGACACCTACTCTTACTTCCTGACTCACTTAAAACTCCTTAATTCTTACCAAAAGACAAACGTACATCTAAGGTTTGACCAACGTTACACATGAATACATCGACCTGTCGGCATTGCCTCAAGACGCTTACCTAATACTTCTTTCAACAGGCCATAAGCTTTCTTGCCTGTGCAGTGCCCTGTATACAGTTTATCAATGGGGTATTGAGACAACGTCAATCCAAGATCTCTAATGTCTTGCTTTGTGCCACCAATACTATTGAACAATGGTAAGCCCACTAAATGGAAGCCCCCGACAACCGCTTTTATTCTCTCTCCTGGGAACAGAGTAACCGCTGTATCAACCATATTAAGAACGCCACTATGCGCACATCCCGTGAATATAACTAAACCATCTGGCTCTTTAATCACTAACAGTAATTCATGATCAAATGAGTCGCGCTCCCGTCGATTCTTAGACTGTGTATAAAGGTATTTATTACCCTTAGGTTGTTCGTGTTTCACGCTAATATCTGTGATAGCAAAGACATTTGGGGCGATCTCAGTCGTACGATTAACGAAGACTAACCGCTCGTTGCTGTTTTCTAGTAAGTCCGGATTGATCCCGACATCACTTTTAAAACCGAAAGCCCGAAAATGGTAGTTTTTCTGTTCGCAATTTTTGAGAAACACTTTGCCTTTAGAGTTATGAGCAACAAAATCAGCGGTGCCATTACAATGATCATGATGCCTGTGTGATATGACAGCGAGGTCTACATCTTTGATATCAATACCCAGTAATGGTGCGTTTTGACAAAACGTATCGCCACTTCCCATATCGAACAAGATCTTTAGCGATTCAGTTTCAATATGCAGTGATAGTCCGCGCTCAACGGCTAAATCTTTCCTATTATCCAGTCGAGAGTTATCAACCAGCGTCGTTATTTTCATAGTTCTCTTTTTATGTGATCACGAGTCGGACATTATCCAACGGAAACAAGGTCTTTGACCATCCATTCGCTCAACCTCTGCACCCAACCTTTTGTAGAAATCATGCGCTTTCTTATTATGTGGACTTGCCGTCCATGAGATGTGAGAGACATATGATGACTCCGCTTGTGACTTTAAAGCCAACATAAGTTCACGGCCATACCCTTTTGATCTTTGATTTCCTGTAACCAATAGGTCGTCAAGCCAGATTGATGGCTCTCCACTGAAGGATGAATATCGATAGTGATACAGTGCGAAGCCAAAAGGCTCACAATTCCGTTCCAATATTAATGCATGGGCAAATGCGTAATCACCAAATAGTGTACGTTCGATTTTCTCTATAGTTGTCGAGATTTCACCAACAAACCCTTTCATACTCCGGTCAAAGTCGGCTTTTTGTTCAATAAACTCTAACAAGACACTTGAGTCTTCTTTCGTCGCAGTCCTTACGATCACTCTCTTCTCCATGGATGAATTTATTCGTTGTCGCCTAACGCCTGTTAATTGATGCAAAATGCCACGCGTTACAAATCAACTTGCTGCACCAATTAAGATTTTTGTTTCGCAGACGTTATTGCTTGGGCTATTTTGGCCCTATGGTTTATTTCCCACTCAGCGAGTGTTAATGACGCCTCTTTACTTGCTTTCTGTGAAGCTATTAAAAACACTTCGTCTTTTCTGGATTTAGGAATAACGACAATACCTTCTGCATCAGCAACAATGATATCTCCCGTAGAGACCTTTGCTCCCCCGCAAGTGATTGGAGCGCCCAATTCAGAATAGATCTCTTTCTTTCCCGGAACTGGATGAACACCTTTCGCAAAAACTGGAAACTTCATATCTGAAATTTCAGTCAAATCTCGAATGACACCATCAATAATAAAGCCTTTGATACCTCGACTCTTCGCGACTGCGCATACATTACCACCAGCTACTGCATATTTGCTATCAACTCCATCCACTACAATGATGGAACCTTCAGGTGCTTCGTATATGGCTGAATGAAGCATTAAATTATCACCAGACGTTAACTGGACAGTAAACGCTTCTCCAAAAATTGGCGGCATTCCCTGCCAAAGAGGACCAATGCTAAAGTTAATAAAGTGGTCGTTACTCAGTATGTTTCCGTAATCGGTTGTCGCAAGCTTTGAAAAATCTGACTTCATATTTTCACTCCATGTTTGAATGAAACCTGCCGGTCTATGTATGTTGCTTTATCTGTTGAGGCTACCCGCTTAGTTTCTTAGACATATTGAAACCGGTAACCTCAAAGCCAACTTCTTTGTACAACTTAAGCGCCCGCTCATTATGATATGCGACCCTCAGTTTTATTTGATTGATACCAATAACAAGTAGTTGGGTCTCTAACGCAGAAATTGATTGAGTACCATAACCTAGGCCTCGATGTTCATTCGAGATGAAGAAGTCATAGATAAACGTAGATTTATCCCCAATATTGACTGAGTGCCAAAGGTAACCCACAAGCTTACGTTCACCATCGACTTCAGCATCAATGCATAATAGCGAATGCTCATTGCTCTCTAGTCCATTAGGGAAGCTGCGATGCAAGTCCTTCTTTGCCAATTCGACTGCAACGTCTAAAGAATGCCCATAGTTTCTAGCTATTTCCTGACTGTAATCGTCAATAAAATACTGACAATATGCTGGATATTCGTCTTGGCGCATTCCTCTAAGTACTACCATGTTCATCCTTTATAAACGTTGAATTCAATTAGTAACATAACGCCCGCTTGAGCAGATTACAACGCTACCAATGATCTCAAATTTAACACCTAACCCACTGAAGTTAAAACGAGTGGAAACACCAATGCCGCCGCATGCCAAAGGTGCCACGCGTACCGAATCACGCTTAAGTTGTTAGTGATCACAAAACACCTTCGTGTACTCGTAGCTTAACTGGATTACTGGCACTTTTTATGTCTAACGAAGGTCACAACCAAAGCAACCAACGCCAGTAGCTCAAAAAGCCAAAATAGAGGAATAAGCCCGAATGGCTCAACCAACACACCATTTTCATCTACGTATGAACCTATGGTGTTATAAGCAATGAAACACAAAAGACCACTAACGCAGAAAAGGAAACTGATTTTATACTTACGGAGAAAATTCATCGGAGCCTCGACATTTGAATATCTAAAATGTCAGACACTTTGTAAGAGAACATGGTTCACTCGGATAGGCATAATTGGATAGACGAGTTATCGCCGCTTGAAGTAGCTGACATCGCGATCACCTCACTCATTGTGCCGAAAACACTAAAGTTGATTCTAGCTGGAAATGCCAATCGTTTAGCATCATTTTTATATACCGAAATGGATAATAAACACTTGTTATGTGCTTTTTTATTGAGGCTTATCTTCTGGGTTATCACGATACCAGGCTTCGAGCAGTTCCCGACCATAGATGACTTCTGTCTGCATATGCATGTAAAGAAGGAATGCAGCTAATAGAAAACTAACTCCGTTCAACCACCTTAATGCTTGTTTACGCTCTGCATCATAGAAAAACATACTGACACCAACAAGCAAGAAAGGATAACAACCTATAAGAAGTAACAACCAGCCAAGGTAACTTGATATTGCCATATCTGTCATTTCCGCCCCCTCAGAGCCATTGGGAAACTCATTGCATATTAGAGTAACTATTCAGCTATTAGGAGTTCACATAATCGAGTTTCGAGGCACTTCAAGTTGGGGGTTGATGCTGGGATGTTAGGCGTGAACACCACCTCACCAAAACCATTGCACCGCAAACACTAAAATCGACCGAAACTAAAAAATGCCGAGCGGTGTGAATTAGTCTTAAGCTAATAAAAACTAAGTGCTACTCTCCACTTTCAAAGTAGGCAAATACTTCTGCACCAGTCATATTTTGCGTTTCATTTTTAAATTCGTAGTATTCGGGCTTTTCATCAATGAATATTTGATGAGTTAATTTGTAGTCATCCCCAGACATCAATAAACCGACAGGAAGATGATACTGATTATTTGGCACCAAAAAGTAAAACAAGTGAGTACCACATTTACCGCAGAACCCTCTCTCAGCCCACTCGGATGACTTATATCTCACTACATTTGATTCACCTGATATTTTAACTGAGTCAGCGCAATCAATGACTAACATCGGACCGCCAGACCAATTTCTACACATACTACAATGACAAGCCCCCAATTCATTACTGGCGTACTCTACTTCCAACTCAACCGAGCCACATAGGCACTTTCCTTTACCTTTCATAAATCCTCCAATCTTTGCAATGTGTGTAAAATGAATAGCAGATAACGCTTTTTATACCGATGACTTAATAAGAAAGGCTATTTTTGATTTCCCTTCTCCGACAGATACGCGGCATACTTTTTAGAGATCCATTTATGAATATGAAGCCCTGTTTTACGAACAAGATACCAATCTATAGCAACTAAAATCACCAAACCGATTACAGTTCCCATTATAAAACCTCCATGCTCATTGAATTGTCACTCTAGCAAATAGGACAGAAAAGCACCGTGAACCTAGACATACTATCAATGCAAGTTGGATGAATCAGCGCGACCTGATGTTTTCAGCCACACGCCACAACACACCACTTGGGTCGGTGATACAAAACTCAAGCATTCCCCAAGGCTGTTCAACAACCTCGGAAACGGTAACTTCAAATTCCGACACTACATTAGAGTTCTGGATGTGTTGATACCAACTTTTTACGTCTTCAACCAGCAAGTGCATCATGTAATTGTGACAGTGCGCAGGTTCATAAAAGTTTTGCAAAAGGAAGGCGCAACTTCCGTGTCGTAGATAGGCGATATCGTGAAATTCAGACATCAGCTCGAAGCCGATTGACTGGTAAAAACGCTTGGATAAATCGAAGTCTTTCGCGGGTACAAAAGACTTAATTTCTGAGACTTTGAGGTTTTCCATCCTACATCCTTATAGTGTTGATATTCTGGTGCTGACACGCTTAACGCTTTAAGTAGTTGCGGCGTTTATTCCGAGCTCTTATTGAGAGTCTTGCTGAAATGAGTCGACTTCGGCTTTAGTTAGATAACGCCACTGACCTGCTTCAACATCTAAACGAACATCACCAATCTGCTCACGGTGTAGTCCAACAACTCGATTCCCTACCGCAGCAAACATTCGTTTTACTTGATGAAACTTACCTTCTGTAATGGTCAACAGCACTTCTTTACTGGTAATCACTTCGAGTTCTGCCGGACGCGTCAGTTTTTGTTCGCCCTGCAATTGAATGCCCGCTTTGAACTTGTCAGCGACATCATCTTTGATATCTCGTGACAATGTCACGCGATATACCTTCTTACATGACTTGGTTGGCAGAGTGATGTTGAATGACCATCGCCCATCATCGGTAATCAAGACTAAGCCTGTTGTGTCGGCATCTAAGCGCCCTGCGATGTGCAGTTCTGATGCTTTCTCTAACTCTAGGTAATTGAAAAGCGATGGGTACACTTCGTCGATATTGGAACAGATGGTGCCCGCAGGCTTGTGCATTAAGATGTATCTAAACTCTCGTAGCGTTAATGCATCACCATTAAGCAGGATAGCGTTACTTTCATGAACCTGAGTAGACTCGTCTAGCACAACCACACTGTTCACACTCACCTCACCGTTTTGGATTCGCTGAACGGCTTCGAGTTTTGTTAGTTCTGTGCTTTTACAAAGGTATTTATCAAGGCGCATTAATCGTCTGCACCACATTTCGCACAAGGCTTATAGGTGCGTTCACCTTGAGCAATCACCACATAGTCTCGAACGCAGTTATCACATAGCGCCAACTTTGGGTAAGCGTCTTTCTGTTTCATTGCGTTAATGTCGCCTTCAGTGGTGTATACGGTTCTCATTTTTATGCCTTTGTTTTAATGACTTGCTAGGCGCAAATTGTATCACTGTTTACATCCCTGTTTGCAGTGTTGTGACTTAGATAAATGAATATCAAATCAGGTTGCTCCTTTGAGTTTCCGAGTGATGGACAACAAAATCAACGTGCCACGGCTATCAGTGGTAAAATGACAAAAGCTCACCAACCAATGAAGTCACTAATGAAAAATTGTAATCAATGCGGAAAATGCTGTATCAAATATGGAGATGGTGACCTTGCCGCGACTCAAGAAGAGATTGATTTGTGGGAGCTGTTCAATCCAGATATCTTTGAATATGTTCAAGGAAGCGAGATCTGGTTTGATCCTAAATCTGGCGAACGTTTAAGTCGTTGCCCTTTCCTAGAAGTTGTTCCAACGAAAGATAAGAATGCCCAAGCGAAATATACGTGCAGCATTTACTTAGACCGACCTGAAGATTGCCGCCACTATCCGAGTTTAATCAATGAGATGGTAAGAGATGAATGCGAGATGATTGAGGTGGTGGATCTACAAGATACGAAAAAAGCTCAAAGAAAACTCGACATTCTTATGAAAGACAGCCGTCCTTCAAGCTTTTCATAAGCACTGATCTATAAAGATCCTCACTAAACAGTCGTTTTGTATTAACGAACCATTATTTACTGATAAGTGGTAAATACTGGTTTGCTTCTAACCAATCAAGCGCAACAAGAGCAGCCAATGAACATACTGCTCTGTCGCTGCCATCAACAAACTTAAGCTCTTCAATTTCAGCGTCTGGAGCGAGTTCGCCAGTATAGTCTGCAAGGTAACACGTCAATTGCACTGACACGCCTTCTGCTTTGCCATCAGCTTGGCCAGTGAACGTCTCAACGTATTTGATGGAATCAGGTACTAGGTCTACTGATATTTCTTCTTTGATTTCACGAACCAATGCTTGCTCGTCACTTTCCCCTGCTTCGCGCTTTCCGCCCGGCAAGTAGAACAGCTCTTTGCCTTTTGATCTCACCATCAGCAACTTGCCATCTTCAATGAATATCCAAGCGAGCTTATCAATTACCTTATTCATGTTCTTAAACCTTGTTATTGTGTTTATTATTTTGGTTAGCACAACGTATCGCGCTAGGCGTATGTTACATCCAGAAGTGAACATATTCTATTGAATTGCTTAGGAAATGGCTTTGAGAGTCGATAAACGACAGCCTTCAAGTAGAACACTCGCCAGCTGTCATAAGAACTGAACTGTGGTTGAATTAATCAACTAGCCACTCGATAGCGGAGTCATGATCTTCAAAAGACTTAATCTCACCCGACACAAACCAACTCCCGACTTTTGATGCCATTTCTTGCCAGCTTTTATCGCCGTAGATGGCAATTTTGTCTATTTTCGAGTTCAGTTCTAGCCCAAGTTTGAAATCATCCCAAGCTGCGCGCAACTCCCATCCTGTTAAGGTTGAAATGTCGACGAGCATCTTAAGTTCAGATGAGTCGAGTTCTTCTAGTGTGGTATTCAGAATTGGCATCATCGCTTGATAGTCATCGTGTGTGAGTTTGCCTTTCGCTTTAAACACAACGATGGTTTCACCGCTAACACGTTCAATGCCAACTGATATTCCATGACGTTCGATACTCATAACCTAGCCCTCATAGTAGAAACTAAAGTTAGCTTAGAGGATTAAATAACAAAGAGATGAGAGGTTCGCGTCAAAACAGACATGCATCCAAACGAGTTTTAAATACTGATATTTTAACAGCGCTTAATCGCAACAACCGAATAAGTGTGCCAATGCTTCATCCTACCCAGCGACGTGAGTGCTTGTTCGTCTCGCTCATGGAATCGTACTATCTCAAAGTCGTTGAATAAGCTAAGTACTTTGGCTTTTGTTAACGGCGTTGTTGGGGTTCGATAGCCATGTGCCCAACTGTCATCGACGCCCATGAAATCGCCCGCGAACACGCCTCCCACTTCAAGACAGTTTTCAATATTGTGCCAAACCTCGTCAAAACGGGTTGGATCAGCAAAAAACAGACTCGAATTGGCAATCACTACGCCAGATTTCGGGTAATCATAGTGTTCAAATCCACTTTCAGATATCTCGACCAAAGATTTGCGACCAAAACGATCCCGACATAGTGCAATCGAATCAGGATTAACGTCGAAGCCATACACTTGATACGCTTGCTGTTCTAAAAAGGCGATGTCACTACCTGTTCCACAACCACAATCAATCGCAACATTTAAGCCTGACTCATTCAGTTTAATTGCGTACTCAGTTCTCTTTAAATGAGGTTTGCTTAGTGCCTTTTGGTAATACTGACGCCAGATCTCAGAGTGATCATCCATGGTACTTCTCCAACAGTTCGCTTAGGGATTGAACTTGCATGACATTCGGATGCCCTGACTTAAGATCAGCGCCCTCCGTGTTCAACCACACCGCTTTCAAACCCGCTTCAAGTGCTGGGTAAATGTCTTTGTCTAAGGTGTCACCCACCATGGTGATATCTTGTGGTGCTACACCGAGTTTGGAAATGATGGCAGGATAAAAGCCCGAATCGAACTTAGAAAAGCCAATGCTCGCCTTACAAAAGTAACCCAATATATATTGAGAAAGGCCAACACGCTCAAAGGCTCGAATGATGTCGTCTTTACTGGAATCACCAGCATTGGTGGCAACATAAACTTGTTGAGTTTTCGATAGATCAGCAAGTAATGCGCGAGCACCACTCACTTCTTGTACGGTTTCCCAGTCACACATCTTCCCTTGTGCGTCTGGGAAATCGACCATCAGCGTATTGCCCCAGTCGAATAAGACTATTTCTGTTAATTCGATTAGCTTTGTCATCTTGCCTCCTGCATTAGTCATCGCACCTTTATAGGCCATCTCTTTGATAGGACAGAATGTTGTCGAAAGCGATATCGAAGTAGAGTTCGTAGCTATTTTGTTCAACATAGCCCAAATGCGGTGTCGCAGTGACATTTGCTAAGGACAATAGCGGTTCGATGTCTGTAGTTACTGGCTCACAATCGAACACATCAATAGCGGCTGTTTTGGTCGGTATCTCGCGTAGTTCATGATAGAGAGCCATCGGTTCGACTAACTCGGCACGGCTGATGTTCACAAACAGTGAGTTCGGCTTCATCAAGCTAAGGTCGCGTGCCGTAACACATCCTCTGGTGACATCATTCAAACGCAAATGCAAAGAAAGCACATCAACTTCTCGAAAGAAGTCTTGTTTAGTTGTTGCTGCTTCTAATCCATCCGCTTGTGCTTGATCACGTGAAGCTTGGCTGCCCCACACTACCACAGACATCCCAAATACTTGGGCATATTGTGCAATGCATTTTCCGATTTTTCCGTAACCCCAAATACCAAGCTTCAAGCCCTTCAAAGTTCGACCTAACCCTAACGAGCCTGAATCTTGCCACTGGTTTTGCTTAAGGTTTGACGCGTAAGTAGGAATGTGGCGCGATGCAGCCATAATCAACGCCCAGCATAATTCAGAGGGTGCGACTGGCGAGCCTCGGCCTTCTAACACGGTAACACCAAATCGTTCGCACATTTGCGGGTCGATATGGTTACTTACTTTGCCCGTCTGGCTAATCAGCTTGAGGTTTGGGAGCTGCGATAACAAAGATTCGGTGATCTCGGTTCTTTCACGAATGAGCACAATGGCTTCAAACGAGACTAACTTAATGGCGAGCTCTTGCTCTGAGTAAGTCTGGGTAAATACCGTGACATCGTGTTGTTCGAGTTTGTTGAAGCAATCGAGGTCTTTAACGACGTTCTGGTAGTCATCCAATATCGCTATTTTCACATCACTCTCCTTGTGAATGTTAATCTTCTGGCGTTAGTCAAATGGAGGCTAAAGTGCCAAGCCTTCCGATTCAACACACACGCGATGGGGCTTCACTATTTATAAACCACTTTGAAACGCTCCAACATGAGTAACATGTCTTCACTTGGTGAGATCTTGAGCTCTTCACATTCACGAGAGAAGAAGTTCCAGTGAGCTTCTCTCCACCATTCGAGTGATTTGTCACCCTCGCCCTCTGCAGCAGCAAACTCCGCCGTCACCTCGTTGTATTTGCACTGTGAGACTGAAGTGATCTCTACAATGCAAACTGGCTTGCCATCCCAGTCAGTGACGACTTGCAAGTGACCAACTACTGGTCTCGTCTCGCCTTCATGGCTGTACCAATATTCAAGGCTGCAAGACGCTTGTTTTTCACCCTTGAGAATTAACTGAGCACATAGGTTGGCGTTATATTCATCAGCACAGTAATAGTCGGCACTAAAGGAGGTGTATTGCGAGGCAACCTCTGCTGGCAATGTGTTGAGGTAGCTATCGAGATAAGCTTTGCTTCTTTCTTCCATGATCTTTCCAAATTCAATATTAGGTTGAGCCGATAAATACTCATAGATTAAGCATCTGGCTGCATTGGGAGTAACCTATCAAGCCAGGTTATTGCTGTAAACCGAGTGAATATCAAAATGTGGGCTGAGAAAGAAGAATATCGGAAGGATTTCGAGGCCAATACAAGAAAGCTAAAAAATCAAAAGAAGAGCCAAAAACAGCTTTAGATTATGCTTTTGGCTCTGAATATCTCGTTACTAGTCGCTCATAATTAGCAGGATATTAACGGTTCAAGAAGTCGACCGCTTTGTCTGGGAAGTCAGTAAACACACCATCGACTTTGACTTGGTTGTAGAAGACATCCAACATGCCATCAAAGTTATCAGCATAAGCTGGGATTCTTCCCGGATCGGCACGGAACGTGTACGGGTGAACATCTAAGCCCGCGTCTTTTGCTGACTTCATTAACGGTTTAATAATGATGTTATCTTTGGTCGATGCATCATCCACCAACATTGGCTTCCAAGGGCCTATTCCTTCCGCATAAGTCGCCACTTTTTTCATGCCACCAGCTTCAAACATCCAGTCGTAACTGTACGGCGTTGCTTTGTCGCCTTGGTACGTCATGGTTTCATTCCAATCTGTATAAGCCATCAACTGAACGAGCTTAAGATCCATTTCCATCGCAGGCATGAGTTCATCATTGATGCGTTGGAGTTCATTGGTGTCAAAACACTGCAAATACACTTTATCGTCTTTTGATAGGTAACCATATTGATGCAAGGTCGCAAGCACAGCTTTGGAGATGTCTTTGCCTTCGTGACGATGGAACCAAGGTGCTTTAATTTCAGGATAGATGCCCACGTCATAACCTAAGGTCTTATTTAAGCCTTGGATCAGTTCGATTTCTTCTGCAAATGTAGCGACACGGAAATCAGACTGCCACATTGGGAAGCGCGTTGGGTACCCTGCCACTCTGTTGCCTTGTTCATCTAAGTTAAAGCCTTCGGTCACCTTTAATGACTTGATCTCGGCAAGCGTAAAATCAATCGCATAGTAACGGCCATCTGCTCGTGCACGGTCTGGAAAGCGGTCAGCAACATCAGTGACGCGATCTAAATAATGATCATGCAAAACCACCAATTGGTCGTCTTTAGTCATCACTACATCTTGTTCGATGTAGTCGGGTTTCATCGCATAAGCGAGCGCTTTAGCGGGTAATGTGTGTTCAGGTAAATAACCAGAAGCGCCGCGATGCGCAATCACTAAAGGATCGGCGAACGTATTTGCAGATAAACTTAGGGCTAATAAGGTCAGAGACAGTGACGTTGTTTTCATTATTGTTTCCCTTGATAAAACAGAAGCTGGATATACCTGCCTCTGTTGTTATTAGTATGGTGTGGTTCAGCTAATAAACTACTGAGTTAGCGCTTCTTTTTCTCGTTCGAGATCTTTTTGTTTATGGTGCGCACGCTCACCGAGGAAGGCGTAAAGCAGACAAATTATTGAAGCAACACAAGCTCCGACCAAAATCATGAAGCCGCCATCCCAGCCGTAATGGTCAACCATGAAACCAAGCACCGCATTGGCAGCAACTGCGCCACCTAAGTAACCAAACAAGCCAGTAAGACCTGCCGCCGTACCTGCCGCTTTCTTTGGTGCAAGTTCAAGTGCATACAAGCCGATTAGCATTACTGGACCATAAATAAGGAAGCCAATCGCAATCAGTGCCAACATATCAACCGTTGGGTTACCCGCAGGGTTCAACCAATACACCAACACTGCGACAGTTACGAGAACCATAAACAGGATCCCTGCTGGAGCGCGTCGACCTTTGAATAATTTATCTGAAATCCAACCACACAATAACGTGCCAGGAATACCTGCCCACTCATACAGGAAGTAGGCCCAAGAGGATTTATCTACAGAGAAGTCTTTCGCTTCTTTTAAGTAAACCGGAGCCCAATCGAGTACGCCATAACGGATAAGGTAAACAAACGCATTAGCAATCGCGATTGACCACAACAGCTTGTTAGAGAAAACGTACTTAAAGAAGATCTCTTTCGCCGTCATTTCTTTCTCATGAGACGTATCGTAGTCGTCTGGGTAATCATCTTTGTGTTCTTCAATCGGTGGTAAGCCGCAAGATTGAGGTGTATCTCTTACAGTAAACCAAACAAAGACAGCAACGAGAGTGGCAAAAAATGCAGGAACATAAAAAGCGGTTCGCCAATCGTCGTTAAAAGCCCACAGCCCCAACAAGAACATTGGGCCAATCAAACCGCCACCCACGTTGTGAGCAACGTTCCATACCGATACGATCTCACCACGTTCTTTTCGTGACCACCAGTGAACCATGGTTCGCCCACAAGCTGGCCAGCCCATGCCTTGAAACCAACCATTCAAGAACAGCAGGATAAACATCGCAGTGATGCTGCCTGTCGCCCATGGCATGAAGCCGAAGCAGAACATGACCAGTGCCGACATTAACAAGCCACCGCTGAGAAAGTATCGGGGGTTAGAACGGTCAGAAACACTGCCCATTAAGAACTTAGATAAGCCGTAAGCGATAGATACCGCCGCTAATGCAACCCCTAGTTCTCCGCGGCTAAAACCTTGTTCAATGAGATAAGGCATCGCCAAACTAAAGTTTTTACGGACTAAGTAATACCCCGCATAGCCAACGAAGATGCCGAGAAACAGCTGCCATCGTAGTCGTGTGTAGGTGCTATCGATCTTATCTGATGACAAGCGATCGATATGCGCCATAGGTTTGAATATTCCAAACATAGGAACCTCATAATTATTGGGCGAAGGAAGAATTTAAATGCTCGAACGAAAAAATTAGCGCCTATTCGAAATCAAGGGAATTGTATGTGCTTCAGGATTAATTTCTGTGATAGAGGTGGTTATTAACAAAAATAACTTTAAATACAGCATATTAGTTTCATTTAATTAGACTGCGCTTCATATTTTTGTTTGTGTTGTTCTTGAGTGCAGAGTGCGCTTGTATAGAAAACTATCTTTCGAGTGAGCAAATATCGAACTTTTCAAACAAGGATATGCAATTAAGTTAAACAATTGTAAGCAGAATCAACCTCTTTGCGCCCAATTAATGTGAATAGATAAGTCGCACATCGCAATCGGCAATGCGTATAACTAGCAATACATAGCCAATGGTGATGTTTTGTATTTCTTTCCGTTTATTTATCGAATTACCAAGGTTGTTTATTGTACATCTCAAGCGATGCAGCAATGTCTATACACAAGGTGTGTACCCATCACCTAGTAGTGAGGTTAGTCAGTGAGCATCTTACGAATTCAACAAACGTTAGGAAATATCATGAACAAATCACTTATCGCACTCGTTCTTACTGCTGTTTTAGCAGGTTGTTCATCTGGCAGTGGTTCTGAACCGGCACAACCTCAATTTGATGGTGACTATGGTTTCGAAAACATTGACCCAGGTTTCGGAAACGGCGACTCTGATAGTGATGTCGACAATGGGTTTGATAATATCGACCCTGGATATGGCAAAGATGATTCAAAAAACATTGCTGATACCATTGAACAAGCTGATCTAGGCTTCATCTACATCCCAGATATCGGTGATGTACCATTTTTTAATAAAGACACAGGTGAAGCTCATATAAGCGCCGTAAAACAACGTTCTGATGATCACGAAACGCTATACAGCATCTACGTAGATGATAAACGTGTTGGTGAAATCATCATTCGTGATAACTATGTCAAAGTTAGCTCTGGAGACAAGATGATCTCAGGTGAGCAGAAGTCTTATCTTGATACTGAACATACCTTTTGGACTATTCGAGGTACGAACGGCAATGTAGTTGGTGACTTTAAGCGCCTCGACGATGGTGTTTGGGTGTTCCGTGAAGAAATGAACCGTGAAACATTTGTGGTTAAGTATCACGACGGTCAGTGGAACTTCATCCCTGTCGCAGACATTAAAAACAAGGTTAAAGACAACTTGCCGTCGCAAGCACAAGCCACCAAAGTGCGAGCAAAAATGCAGGTTAATAAGCTACGTACTTTGAAGTAATACTTATCACCAATCCCATATCAAAAAGGCATCCTCAAATCCAAGAGGATGCCGATCAAGCATCAACCAAGAATACATAACTAAAAAGCTCAAGGAAGATCCGGACTAGGTTACTAATTTACTGGCATTCAGTACTTTGAATTCGCCGATATTTTGTATACATAAGCGAGAGCTCCAATGACCATCAAAAAGTTTCCCCTTCTGACATTAGCCGCTGTCTTGCTGTTCACTATGTCTAACGCACAAGCCAATCAACAAAACCAAGAAGAAACTGCGATAACATTTGGCCTATCGGCTGAACGTGGGTGGAGAGATTGGTCTGCTTCTTACATCAAGTATCGTGGCCCGGGAAGCATAGGTTATGGCATCGAGTTTACTCGCTCGGCTTATAACGAAGGTGAAGAATCGTACGAATACAAGCAACACGACAACGAATATCAGTTTCACGCCCCTATTGGTATCACCGAAAACTTGTACATCACCCCAGGTTACGGGATTAAGCGTACCCATATGGACGTCACTTTGGATAACCGTGAGTTCTCTGACACCTCAACCAAACAAGTTGGTGGCTTAGATGCAACCTACATCATGGACAGTGGCTTTGTTGTAACCGCAGGTTTTGATAAAGCAGAAGGTGAAGACGTCGAGTTTTCGATTGGTGCAGGTATCGCATGGTAAAGTCGACTTAAGGAATCATACGCAAACAAAAAGGACCTAGATTTCTCTAGACCCTTCTATATAACAGCGTTTTGTACTCGACATTATCGAGTTACACGAAGTGATTAATCTTCGATGTAGAAAGCTTCTACTGTGCCTTTAAGAGTAATAAGCATTGGCTGACCAAAACGATCTAGCGCTTTTGGAGAAGGGATCTTAACCCAACCTTCGCTGATACAGTATTCTTCAACATCAGTACGCTCTTTACCATTTAGACGAATGCCGATTGGGTATTCGAAACACTCAGCCACGTGGTGTGGGCTGCGTGGGTTACCTGCAAGATGATCTGGTAAAGCTGGTCTTGAATTAGTATCGCTCATGTTCATTACCTGTATGTACGTAAATAAAAAAAGTGCGTCATTCTAGTCAATATAGGCTTAGTGCTCAACAACTGGTGCAATAAATCGTAGAGATCGTTTTAATCAACAGCGAGTTGTTTGATTTAAAGGCGATATAGGCATGAGTTTCAACGAAAATTTAACAGAGTTATGCATTGTTGATGAAAGAGAGAGCTTCATTACTCGAAAGGCAGATAACCTAATATCAAAGTTTTTATTCCGAACTTATCGATTAAGTTCAATACTCATCACTTTATGGTTCGGTTCTGATTCGATATCGACGATTGACCAACCAAGAGAAAGGTACAAAGGCGCAATATTGGTGTAGGCGTACAACTTAGACGTTGAATCTTTCGAGGGTTGGGATTGATAATAGTCTGTCATTTGTTCAACACCACGATTAATCAATTCACTTGCAATACCTTGGCCACGCCATTGAGCATCAACATAAACAGCATTAATCCAAACCACATCCCGCACTTGATGAGGTTCCTGAAAATGGGAATACGCCAAGCCACCAATGACCACATTATCGCGAAGTGCTGTTATTGCTGGTGGAAGTTGCACGCTGTCTTTATAGGTATCTTTAAACTTGAAATCAGACCATTCGCTTTGAAATAAGCCCTCTAACTCACTCCAATAAGGCGAGCTTTCATCGCAATTTCTAAAGATTACTTTCTGCATTTTTTCCGTCCTTTGAAAGGGTGTGATTCGGCTATCCTAGCCTTTTTTAATTTAAGTGTAGGTAAAGCTACTCTTCTTCTTCGTAACTGTCTGCTGGGTCTTCATTGATTTCTTCGCCACACCCCAAGCATTCGGCTTGCAAATCCGTTGGCATCACAATAATCAAACCACAATGCGGGCATAAATCACCTTGTTGAAACATCCTGTTATTCCTTCTACTTCATGGCTATTGCTTAGGGTACTTTTGCTTACTCACTTCTAACCAGTCATGGATGACTTGGCGAGCCGACTCCGATGGCGGTGCATTTCGTTTTCCGCAAATTTGGTCAATCTCAAACGGAAAGGCTTTGCTTGGAACACGACGTAGGCCGATGGTTAAGCGCTGAGGCTTAAGCATTCGAAATACCACATAGCGGTCGCTCATGATTCGATTGTGATAGACGCCAATACAATGTTTTTGTTCCACGCCCTCTTGTTCAAGGTCGTAGTAATCAGTAAGCGGATGAATGTTGTCGTTACCTAGCAAAGGAATTGGATAAGGGATGTCCATGTCCACAGGGCGATTCCCTTCTAGACGGCGTAACTGACGCTGTTCTGTCCATCTATCATGCAGTTGCTCAAACATAGCAAAGGAATTTTGACTGGTGATGGCACGCAATGGATCGTCCATCTCCAAATCTTGACCCAGTAAAATCGCGTCTTGGAACATGGCCATCTTTGAAGGCGCATTGAGCCTTCCCTCTTCAACCATTGCAATACCTAATCGACTGCCGGTTAAAAACGGATGAACCTGATCCAAACGCAGCGCTGTGTAGCCTACTTTAGAGTAATGTTTGAATTTGAGCACACGTCTTTGCAGCGGCTCGAGAATGCGAACAATGTGGTCAAGCTCATCACCGATGTCGTAATGCAGCTCTAGCTTATCGATAAATTTAAGGGTCGCTTTACTACTGTCTAAGCCCAATTTGGCTAAGATTCTCTTTTGTCCTAGGCGACTCAGTTCCAATGCTTTCTTGTTATCGACACTGTGTTTCATGCAGATTAACGCCAAGATAACCGGTCGTAATTCGAGCAGTTGAGCCGCCTCATAAGTGTTCGCAGCTAACCAAAGCATTTGATATTGATACTCGGGAAAATCATCAGTGATTTCACGATAACGAGCAGGTAACGAATCTAACCAACGACCATTTACATCAAATTGTTCAACGAGGTTGAGACTTAAACCAATACCACCATCGAGCGGGCGTCGACCATCGTCAAACACATGAAAGCCCACGAGCTTTTGTGACCAATCTCGGATCTCAATATCGTAGTCGAAACCTAACGTCCTAGTGGGAATGGTGAGTAGTGCTGTCATTGATGCCTCTTCGTTATTGGCGCATTAAACCGTAAAGCCTATTTAACAGAATAAGCTAGCGCTTCAACCACTATAACAACCTTTTGTAAATTTCTTATCAATCAAAGCGATATAAATACGATAGTGCTTAGAAGAACATTGAATGATGATTTTATGCAATATGAGATCTCTTCGATATCATTTGTGCTAACAAAAACTATGCTTGTTATATAACTGATAACACGAGGCTTTAATTATGGAATACCGACATATTCTGGTCGCTGTTGAAATGTCCGACGACACTAAGATTCTGATTGATCGAGCGACCTTCTTCGCAAACAAACTAGAGGCTGGCATTTCGTTTGTTTATATCGACGGCACGCATGGAGAGATTTACCCTGAACTCGTTGATATTCAGGGAAATGAAGGCGATCTACCCATCAATGAAGATTCCGTTAAACATTTGAAAGAGTTTGAGGCCTACGCTAAACACCCAATCAAGCACATATTCGTGGGAACGGGAGATTTGAATGATAAGCTCAAAAATACCATCGAGGTAAATGGCGTTGACCTACTGCTATGTGGTCATCACCATGATTTTTGGCATAAAATTATTTCCCATTCGAAACAGATCATCGACACATCTCCAGTGGACATTCTAATCGTTCCAATGGATTAGATACTACCGTTCGAACTTTAAAACTTCCTGCATTGCCAGCCTCTATCGGTATTATTGGTTGGCTTACATCCCCTCTTATTTACCCCAATCCAACTATCACCCACTTGCTAATTTCATTTGTGATCTTGTCGGCTTATCAACTCGTAAGCGTCTAATAATTAAAAAATTACGAGTGTAAGTAATGAAAAAGATTGGTCTCTATCTTTTTACAAACGACTTAAGAATCAACGACAATCAATTGCTCCATTGCGCTGCGCAGAGCGTCGATAAACTCATTTTTGTGATTGTCGAACCCACTTTGGTTCGTTTCTCTGCTGATTTCGCGCAAGAACAAAGTTATGGCGCGCATCGCCAGACCTTTGTTTCACAATCGATAACTCACCTAGAATCGAATTTAGTTAAGTTTGGTCAGCAACTTGTCGTGATTCACAGTAATCATTTAGAACCAGACGCAGCCGAGCAAACACTCAGCCAAATCATTGCTACACAACACGTCACCCATTTTTTCGCCAATGCACATTGCGGTTACGATGAGCGACGATTGATTGATTCAGTTCACCGTCGTCACCCTGACTTAATAACATGCTTGCCACATCACTCGACCTTGTTTGACTCACATGAGATGCCGTTTGAATTATCAAAAGTCCCGAGCTCGTTTACCAAATTTAGAAAGCTAGTCGAACACTTAGACGTTAATCGCAATGAGACGGTTATTTCAGCTCTACCACCAGCAGTGAGACTAGCATCGACATCGACAATCTCATCATTCAGTTCACCAAATGATGAAAGCGCAGTAATAAGCGATTATTTGGGTGGAGAAGATGCCGGACTAGCGCATTTAGATAACTACTTCTCACATGATTACGCCCTTAACTACAAGCAGACTCGAAACGCATTTGACGGCATCGAAAACTCAACAAAGTTCTCGCCGTGGTTAGCACTCGGTTGCGTTTCGCCTAAAACGATTTATTGCCATTTAAAACAGTTCGAAGCCGATCATGGCAGTAACGATTCAACCTATTGGATCTACTTTGAGTTGTTGTGGCGCGAATATTTCTATTGGAAGTGTTTGTCATTGGGTTCGTCGTTGTTCGGTGAAACCTCAAACCATAAACTCGACTCTTCAAACTCCTCAGCGACGTTGAACCTGAATTTAGCCAAATGGAAAAGTGGCAATACCAACTATCCGATTGTCGATGCATGTATGCGCCAACTTAACGAAACAGGCTATATGTCTAATCGAGGAAGACAGCTTGCCGCTAGCTGTTTGATCTATGAACTAGGGATCGATTGGCGACACGGTGCAGCCTATTTTGAGAGCCAACTTATCGACTATAACGTGGCATCAAACTGGGGTAATTGGGCTTACATAGCCGGAGCCCTCAACTCTCAGGTAAACACCCAAGCCAACAAGCAAAATAATGCTAAACAACCTAAACCTAAATCACGACATTTTGATTTGGGTAAGCAAACAGATATGTACGATCCAGACCATGCGTTCATCAACAAGTGGAATGCGAGCAGCAAAGAACCTGC
The DNA here is from genome assembly GCF_041439815.1 of Vibrio sp. 1F279. Lineage (NCBI taxonomy): Bacteria > Pseudomonadati > Pseudomonadota > Gammaproteobacteria > Vibrionales > Vibrionaceae > Vibrio > Vibrio sp. 1F279. Next base: position 42,850 of record NZ_JBGOOU010000028.1, read on the forward strand.
CTTAACTAACATTCAGGATGTGTTATGAATTTCAAAACCGTGCGCCTTGTCTTAGGCGACCAACTCAATATCCAGCACTCTTGGTTTCAACAGGTTGACGACGAGGTCATTTACATCATTGCCGAACTTAAGCAAGAGACTGACTACGTTGCATCGCACATCCAAAAGGTGGCGGCTTTTTTCTCGGCGATGGGCTATTTTACCGACGAACTCAAACAACAAGGTCATCAGGTACTCCACTTAACTCTTGATGACACGACTCAATTTGAAAATTTCGATGCGCTATTGCAGCACTATGTCCACGAATTCGGCGCTGAGAAATTCGAATATCAAAGGCCAGATGAATATCGCCTTTTAGAGCAGATGAACAAGCTGAAGCTCACTAATGCGACCAAAGGTTGTTGTGATACGGAACACTTCCTCTTTCCATTCGAAGAGATAGAACAACAGCTTCCGAAAAACAAACACATCATGATGGAACATTTCTATCGCCGAATGAGAAAGCGCTTCGACATTTTGCTAGAAGACGGAAAGCCCGTTGGTGGAAAATGGAATTACGATGCGAGCAATCGAAAGAAACTCAAGAAAAAAGACATTGAAAGCCTGCCTCAACCTCTGATGTTTGCCAACGACATTTCCGCGATTTTAGAACGCATCGAGCGTCATCAAGTTCAAACCATTGGTGAAGTTGGCGACCAATTATTATGGCCAGTTAACCGCGCACAAAGCTTGTCTCTGCTCGCTCATTTCTGCCAAGTCTGCTTACCGTTATTTGGGCAGTTTCAAGATGCGATGACGACAGAACACGATTCAAAATGGAGCTTGTATCATAGCCGCCTCTCCTTTTCGTTGAACAGTAAACTGCTAAGTCCCCAAGAAGTGATTGATGCTGCGTTATCAGCTTATCAAGCTCCTTCTAAGCCAAATGCACCCACTATCGATATTGCACAAGTCGAAGGGTTCGTACGCCAAATTCTAGGTTGGAGAGAATACATACGTGGCGTTTATTGGGCGAACATGCCTGCTTACGCCAACAAAAACCACTACTCAGCAGACCGTCAGTTGCCTCATTATTTTTGGAATGGGCAAACCAAGATGAATTGTATGAAGCACGCAATTGATCAATCCCTCGAGTTTGCTTATGCGCACCACATTCAAAGGCTTATGATCACTGGCAACTTCTGTTTAATCACAGGCATAGACCCTGACCAAGTAGACAGTTGGTACCTCGGTATTTACGTCGACGCGATTGAGTGGGTTGAAATGCCAAATACGCGAGGTATGGCACTGTTTGCGGATGGCGGGATCGTCGGAACCAAACCATACTCTGCCAGCGGTTCTTACATCAATCGTATGAGTGACTACTGTAAAGACTGTCACTACAAGATAAAAGAACGCAGCGGAGAGCAATCCTGCCCTTTCAATAGCTTGTACTGGCGCTTTATGAACCAACACCGCGATGCATTAAACCGTAATCCACGCATGGGCATGTTATATCGCTCTTGGGACAACATGAATGAACAAGACCAACAAGCGATACTCAAGACCGCAGAACAACGAATCACAAACTTGGAGAATTTATAATGGTTGAGCAACTCAGATTACACATACTAGTTGTTGGTGGGAGTGGCGGTATTGGTTTCGCTGTGGTTAAACACCTATTATCTGAGCTGTCTCGGTTTGATTTTCTTGATGTGCATGTAGACGCGACTTACCACTCTCAACAGCCAGAACTAGAAAACAGTCGTTTGAACTGGCACAAAGTCGATGCAACCAATGAAGCTGATATTGAGCAACTCAGCAAACAGTTTGAAAAATTGGACTGGTTGATAAACTGTGTGGGTATGCTTCACACACCAGAGCTCGGCCCTGAGAAAAACTTGTCTTCTATCGACCCTGAGTTTTTCCTGAAAAACATTTCGGTGAATACCCTACCCAGCTTATTATTGGCAAAGCACTTCACACCGGTTCTTAGAACGAGCGACAATCCAAAGTTTGCTGTAGTTTCCGCAAAGGTAGGTAGCATTTCAGACAACAGATTAGGTGGTTGGTATAGTTATCGGTCATCGAAAGCGGCACTCAATATGTTCATCAAAACCATGTCGATTGAATGGCAACGCACCATTAAGAATGGCACCGTATTAGCGCTACACCCGGGCACAGCAGACACGGCTTTATCTAAGCCTTTCCAGACCAATGTCCCTGAAGGTAAGTTGTTTGAGTCGAGCTATGTCGCCCATCAATTGGTGGACATCATTCGCACTGCTACACCTGATAACAGTGGGCACTTCTACGCTTACGATGGTGAGCAGTTAAAGTGGTAGTTAATACCAGTGGCCGTCTTTCATGAGTGTTAAAAAAAATAACCCAACAGAGTTGAGGCTCTATTGGGTTATTTTTTGAAAGAGCGCCTTAGTTTTTTAAGGCGTTATGACTGACATTTTACGAAAGATCAAAACGGGTCATTACGTCTACTCAGCCCAATTGAACTTACTGTCGTCTACACCTTCTTTCTCTTCTTTAACACGCTCGCGTCGGTGTTGTTCTTCAATTCGCGCAGCATCTATCTCTTGCATAATGGCTTCGATGTCTGCCAAATCGTCAGTTTCTGTAAACTCGCCCGTCAGCTTGCTGTCTGGCTTTAAGTCGCCTTTCTCGTAAAGCGCCCACATTTCCTTGGCATACTCGGTTTTCGCCAATTCAGGAGCAAACTGAGCGTAGTAGTCACGGATATTATTGATGTCACGAGCCAACATCCACTCAGCGTTGTTGTTCGCCGAAGCATCAACCGCTTGTGGTAGATCGATAATCACCGGACCGTATTGATCAACCAATACGTTAAACTCAGACAAGTCGCCATGGATCAAACCAACGCAAAGCATTTTAACCACGTAAGTCATCATCACCGCATGATCTTCAATCGCTTGTTCTGGTGGCATTACAACATCGTTCAAACGTGGTGCAACATAACCATCATCGTCAGTGACCAGTTCCATAAGCAGCACGCCATCAAAGCAACCGTAAGGGACAGGCACACGTACGCCCGCTTCTGCCAGTTTATATAAGGCATCCACTTCAGCACTTTGCCAAACCTTTTCTTGTTGCTCTCGACCAAAGCCAGAGCCTTTTTCCATCGCTCGAGCACGGCGGCTATTTCGGACTTTTCGGCCTTCACGATACGCGGTCGCTTTTTTAAAGCTGCGCTGGCTAATTTCCTTATATACCTTGGCACAACGGATCGTATCGCCGCAGCGTACAATGTACACAGATGCTTCTTTGCCACTCATGAGTTGGCTTGTCACCTCGTCGACTAAACCATCGTCAACTAAAGGCTGTATTCTTTTAGGTATCTTCATGTCGTCTTTATACATGAGTTACCTGACAGATAAAATATTAACTCGTTAAATGAGTGGTTATTCTCAATAGATTCTTAAATGAAGGGAGATTATGTGGGTTTTGTCTTATGGCGACGACAACGTTCAGAGCAATAAATCACCTCTTCCCAACAACGTTGCCATTTTTTACGCCATGAGAATGGTTTGAGGCAAACGGGACATGTCTTGGTGGGTAGATGTGGTTTCTTGTGCATGGCCGCTTCCTTTTTGATGAGTCCACTTCCTGCGTCTACTAGTGATTCTCTATTACGCTCGATTCTCGCTTCAGGGAGTGACGAAGGTAATACGACCAACCCCAGATTCCCTATTACGTTCGTACCTCACTTGAAGGAATGACGAAGGTAAAACCAACAAACCTAGAGTCCCTACTACGTTCGTAGCTCACTTTAGGAAATGAAGAAAGTAATACCAACAACCCCAGATTCCCTATTACGCTCGTGCCTCACTTTAGGGAATGACGGCTGCTTTTTATTCGATCCTGACATTAAGGGATGACGGCGAAGTGATTAATTACAACTTCCGACTCCGTCATCCTCGAGAAGGAGGAACGACTGAGTCGGGGATCTGCTTCATCTAGCTTTATTTCTATTTCTGCGCTGATGGAATATAGCTAGAACCTAAGCAACAACCTTATACTGCTTCTCCATCTCACTGACACCTAAGCCAGAGTGTTTTGTTACTTTAAGCTGAACAGGCACTCGCTCTTTCAGTGCTTCAACGTGACTGATGACGCCAATCATCTTGCCTGACGCATTCAGGTTATCGAGCGCGTTTAGGGCAATGTCCAATGTGTCGCTATCCAGCGTGCCGAAACCTTCATCCAAGAACAGAGAATCAATACTGGTTTTGTAGCTCACAAGATCAGAAAGCGCTAATGCCAACGCCAAGCTCACCAAGAAGCTTTCGCCACCGGATAACGTCTTGGTATCACGCATCACATCGCCCTGCCATGTGTCGAGCACTTGAAGTTCTAAGCCATCATCGGCTTTACGTTTTAGCTCATAACGACCATGTAAACGCTGTAGCTGCTTGTTCGCCAAATACACCAAGTTTTCCAGAGTTAAACCTTGGGCAAACTTACGAAATTTATCGCCGTTCTTAGAACCGATAAGTGAGTTCAGACGTGAGATATCATCAAACTCGACCTGCTGTTCGTCGATCTGCTTGAACAGATCTTGCTGATTACTGCGGTTCTGGCTATCCGTTTCAAGATTGGCAGAAATTGCGCCGATCTTTGTCGCATGGCTTTGTTGTGCGTTTTGGCATTCAGTAGTTGCTTCTTCAACTTGCTGTTGGTCTTGCTCTTGCCATGCTTTCGCATTTACGTGGTTTTGTAGCTCCACTTGCGTCGCTTTGGCGGTATTCAACCTTGCTTGTGCACTGACAATCGCTTCGTCTAAAGACTTCTTCAGGCTTTGAAGTTGAGTTCTAACCTCCTCATCCAACAACGCCGCTTCAAAATTTACCTCATCTTCGAATGGGCTCGTTTTCAGTGCTTCTAACCAAGCATTCGACGCTTGTGTGTAACTTGACTGCTTGCTAGTCAACTCTTCAGAGAAGCTAATGTGTTTGGTTTGCTCAGTTCGATGTTCCAGCTCGGAGCGGTTAAGCACCAACTGCGCGGCATCAAATGCATTTACCGCTTCGGTGACTTTTTGCTTCATCGCATTGCTGGTGGCTTGAATGTCTTTGTCACCAAACAACTCTGTTCTTTCAGCACTAATACGAGTCAACTCTAACACTAGAGACTCACTCTGTTGCGTGAGTGTCGCGAGCTCTTTCTCAACACTGCTTAGCTTGTCATCTAAGGTTTTCAGTTCGGCATTTTGAGTAATCAGCTGCTTTTCAATATCGGCCTGTTGCTGTTTGGTTTGCTGCCATGTGCTTGATGCTTGCGATTTCGCAGTAAACCAATCATCAATATGTTCAAGTTCAGGCGCTTCGATAGCCGTTTGAACAATGCTCTCTTTCAGAGCGTTCCATTGCTGTTCTTTTGTTTGAGCTATCTGAGCCACTTGTTCGTTCGTGCTGTGATTTTGCTTATTCAGATCCGCTAAGCGTTGCTCGGCCAACTCGAGATTAGACTGCGCCTTGTCAGCCATAACACTTGCAGACAAGCGTTGTTTCTCAGCTTCGGCATAGTGTGCTTTCGCATCAGCCAACGCTTTGAGTTGCTGTGAGCTCTGACTTAGTTGAACTTCACACTGCTGAGCAAAGGTCGCGACTATAGCTTCATTGCCTAAATCGTTAATCGTTAGCAACGCCAGTTCAGGAGCAGTGCCAACGAAATCAGATAAGCTATGTTGAAGCTTGCCGACAACGCCTTGCCAATTCAGTTGAGCTTGTTGAATATCCGCTTGCGCTCGCTGAATGTCATCGTTAAGCGCCGCAATCATAGGGGCCAGAGAATCTAACTGCTGACGATGCTCTTGGCCTTCTTTTTTGATGGCCGTTAACTCTAGGTTTTCCGTTTCTTTTTGAGCAACCAAATTTGCAGTGTCTTGTGACTGTTCAATCGAATGGTCTGTTGAACCACATAGCGGGCACTCAGAGCCTGATTCTAGAGCTGCACGGTATTTCGCCAACTCGCCTTCTTGATCAATCAAACGCGTTAATCGCTCAAGCGAAGTCTCTTTCTCTTTATATCGCTCCACCAACACTTCACGTTCTTTCGAAAGCTTGTCGACCAATTGGATGTTGGTCTGATGTGCCTGAGTTTTTGCGTGCAGCTGTTGCTGGGCATTTAGGAAACCACGGTTGATCTCAAGTAATGAGTGCGTATTGCGATTCCAGTACTCCAACAGATCTTTTTGCGCATTCAATACTTGTTCGCTGATGTTGCCTTGCAATGCTTCCCACTGTTGCTTTGCACTACTCTCTAGCACAACCAATTCACTTAAAGTTTTGTCTTGCGTTGCTTTAGCTTCTTGCGCAGATTTGATGATCGTTTGCTGTGCATCAACCGCAGACAAAGTTTGCTTCGCTGAGTTTAGTTGTTCTGCATGTTGACGCTCTAAAGTACGAACTTGCTCAACTTTGGCTTGCCATTGACCTAGGTATTTTTCCAGATGTTGGTCAGCTTGATGCGTATTTAGGTACTCAGTGCAGAGTTGATCTTGTTGCTTTAGTGCATCTATTTTTTGGACTAACACGACCTGTTGATTGCGCTGCTGCGTATGTTGTTCGTTTAGCGTATTCGCCGCATTAACGGCCGCCGTTTGCTTATCTTTGAGTACGGCAATTTGGTTATCGAGCGGACGGACGAGATCGATGATCTTCTCTTGATCTTGTTGCTCGTTTTTCGCTTGTTGGACAATCGCACTGCTTTGCGTCAGTTTAGTTTGCGCGTCTTGCTTTTCTGCATCACGAACGGCAAGTAACTTGGTGCTGTTATCTAGGTAAGCTTGAGTAGTGTTCACCTCTTGTTCGCAACGCTTTAAATCTTTGTGCATTGGGCGCAGCTTTTCAGCCGGCTCACTGTTCGCTAAGCGCTCTAATGAAGGTTGATTACGGTCTAGTTCATCTTGAGCGGTTTTAAGATCGTGTTCACTGGCCGCAATAGTTTGCTCAGCTTTGGTCACGTCTTTCCACCAGCTTAGATGCGCTTGCCACTCTTTTAACTGCTCGGCTAAACGCTTCTGCTCTACTTCTAGCGTTTCACGCTCTGCGGTCAGCTCTTGGATTTGCTCTTCAGACAGTAAGCTCACACCTTCGGCTTTCGCTTTAAGGTGATTAAGCGACTCTTCACTCGACTTAAAATGATCGTAGATACGCTCTGAAATCAGGCTATAAACTTCGGTTCCCGTCAGCTCTTCAAGTAGCTCGGCACGGTCGTTAGCATTGGCATTTAAGAACGCCGCAAACTCACCCTGAGACAACATGATGGATTTAGTGAAGCGTGAAAAATCGAGCCCTGTTACCTGCTCCACCAACTTAGTTTTCTTGGTCAGCATGGTCTCTAAGACTTTGTCGGTGTCAGCATCGGCAAATTCACACGTTGGCGTTTGTAATGCGCCATCGTGTTTTCCGCGAGCACGCTTTTGGTGGAAGTTCGAGCGGTAAGTTTTGCCCTGCACTTCAAATTCCAGTTCAGCAAAACACTCACCCGTGCCACGTGTCATTAATTCATTGTTGCCTTTGGCAATGCTCTTCAAACGCGGTGTGCGGTGAAACAATGCCAAACAAATCGCATCAAGAATAGTGGTTTTACCCGCCCCTGTTGGGCCAGTAATCGCAAACAGACCATTTTCTGCAAACGGTGATTGGGTGAAATCGAGCTTCCAACGTCCTTTCAAAGAGTTCAGGTTTTCAAATTCTAGGCTTAAAATCTTCATACTGGTTACTCTTCTATTTTGTTTGGCGCTTGAGCGCTCTCGGACACTTCAACCATCACTTGTTTAAACTTCACTGTCATTCGCTCTAAACGCGCTTTTTCAGAATCCGTTTCAAACTCTTCTAAGGCAATACGCTTGCTAAACACGTCCATCGGGCTCAGTTCAGATAAGGTCTCTGCCGACTCTTGCTCTAATGCTTGATTACGACGCTCTCTTGCTCGGCGCAGTTGAAGTACTTCCACATTCAAACCGTCAGTTAATGAGCGCATGCGATCTTGTAGATCCGACAAGTAATCTTGCGCTTGCACTTCTATCGATAACCACACGCTTTGTTCGCTATCTAAACTTATGTATTGGTTCAGCTGAGATTCGATCTCGCTCAAGTCGCCTTTGATTTCAGCTAGAGGTTGGAATGTAGGAACGGGCAATTGACAAATGGTTCGCACGCCCTCAACAAACTCAACCACACATACCTGCTTTTGAGATTTAAGTTCGTCAAAGCTTAAAGGGATTGGTGAACCGCAGTAACGAATGTATTCACGCTTTGCCACAACTTGTGGGCGGTGGATATGACCAAGTGCAATATAGTCTGCGTCTGGGAAGCCATCAGCGGCAAAACCATCAAGGTTGCCGACATAGATGTCGCGTACCGAATCCGATTGTTGAACACCCATTGCCGTTAAATGACCAGTAGCGATAATCGGCATGTGCTCGCTGTTTTCAAACTCCGCACGTTTTTCTACAGCGGCATCATAAACACTTTGGTAGTGCTGTTTGATTGCATCGCCGAGTTGCTTCTGACGCTCAACGCCTGTGACGCCCGCCTGGCTGGTCAACACATCACGAGGGCGAATAAAAGGAATGGCACAAACCAGCGCTTCTACATCGCCGTTCTTGCCTTTTAGTTCGACAACCTGAGTCGCATGATCTTCATTGGTGTTCGGAATCACGTCTGCACCCATGTATTTGAGCAACTGTTGTGTCTCTTTAAGCACAGAGACTGAATCGTGATTTCCACCTAATAACACCAATTGGCAGCCGATCTTGTTCGAATCGACCACAAACTTGTTATACATCTCACGAGCGTAACTTGGCGGTGTGCTGGTATCAAAAATATCGCCAGCAACAATGATCGCGTCGATGTCGTGCTCAGTAACTTGCTCAAGTAACCATTGTAAAAACCGTTCATGTTCATTCTTACGGCTTTTATTGTAGAAGTTTTGGCCAAGGTGCCAATCGGACGTGTGAAGAATCTTCATTGCTGCTCACTGGAAGTCGGTAATAGCTTTAATTTACCAAAATACCGATCAACTACCAAATGAGTTAGCATTATTTACCGTTTATAAGCTTGTGAAAACCAACTAATTTCAGGCTTTGGATCAACTATGCCCATAGCGTGACCAATCATTATTTTTGACATAAAAAAACCGCTCAACGTTAGAGCGGTTTCAAGTGTCCACAGCTTTAAGCTACTTAACAAAAGCCATTAAAAATTGTATGAAGCACCTAATGTTACTGTGCTAATGGCAAGAGATCTGTTAGTGATTGTATTCTTGCCTTTATTAGATGAGTATTCGTCAACACTAATTCCATCACCTTGAGATATCAAACGAAGGGTTAAGTTGTCAATTGGAGTATATTCAACACCAATACCAAAATGGAACCCAGCATCAGAATCGTCTTTTAAAGCACCATTTCTAGCATTTAGATCAACGTAACTCATGCCCATTAGCACGAACGGGCGGATAGAATTATCAAATGTATAACCAACATTTGCAGAAACAGAAAGTGATGTAGGAGAAAAAACCTTAGTACCCACCACTTCATAGTCAGCATAGTCTGTATATCCCAACTCAATACCTACGATACGGTTAAAATGGTAACCGCCGTAAAGACTATAACCCATATTTTCTGCATCTAAACTCCCCCCACCGTCAGTGTCTGAGTCTTGGTACACACCAAGGCCTGCACCAATGTATGGACCACCCTCGATACCAGCAGCAAATGTAGGAAGTGAAACCAAGCCAACTAGGCCCAATAGATATGTTGATTTAAGCATGCAAATACCCTTATTGTTGTCTGTCCTACAGCAACGTTAGTTAACAGCCAATAGTTTTCGACACTACTCCACCTGTTACGTTACTGTTTATAATAAATTAAATAAGCAACCCCGACGAATAATAAAACACCGTTCATTTGCGGGGTGAATGAGAAGATATCACAAGATTTTCAGGTCATCAAACGAACAATAATAGACACTTAATAAAGTCTTATTTATGAGACAGGTGTATTTCCTGCGGCGTAATGAGTACTAAAACACGTATAAACTTGATAGTAAATCTGAGTGTCATCAATATTAAACTTATTACAATCAAGTTGTTACCGCACAATTAAATTGTTACTCGTTCTCAAAAGAAATCTGAATCTTCACGCCTAAACATAAAAACTCATCCTGTTTATATCTTTATCCAATCAAAGATATAAACAGGAGAGTGAGTTTTATTTTTGGAGGGTATTTATTTAGTGCAACGTGCCATTAAAATATATTTCAATTAAATTCATATTATTAACGAACTTCAGCGAGACTAGCCAAGTAGTTATTCGTTAAATAAAAGCCGCTGAACTTGTCAATAAAGTCCGCTGGAACGGTTTTATCGGTCAATCCAGATTCAATCAGAGCCGCTTGCCAACTCTGTACTTTCGGGAAGCTTTCTAGCATATCGAAGCCTGAACGCTCTTTAATTACAAATGCTCGGTGTAACAGTGGTAACCAAGCGATGTCGACGTTAGAGATGTAGTCCCCTTTAAAGAACTCAGTATCACCCAGTTTTTTCTCTGCCTTTAGGAACGCCTTTTGTAAATTGGCTAAGCGTGTTTCAAATGTCTCTTTGTCTTTACTCGCCATGGTGCCGCACTGTGGCATGTAATGTTTGCTCGCTTGATAAGACCAAGCACGGTCGAGTGCTTTCTGCTCGGGTGAAACCTCTTCAATAGGCGTATATTTATCGTCTAGATATTCAACAATTGCATCAGATTCAAAAAGGACGGTGTCGTTCTCTGTAATTAATACAGGTACCTGCCCGTTCGGTGAGATATCCAAAAACCACTGTGGTTTGTTATTCAGTTCAATGTACTCAATTTCAAACGGGACGTTTTTCATTACTAGTGAACCCATTACACGTTGAACAAATGGGCAGTTTTTAAAGCTAATCAATTTAGTCATTTTTGGCTCCGAATCGGGTTAATAATTTCTTGTTACACCCCTAAGACGAACCCAAAATCCAAAAGACGAAGAATAATTCGTTATTTCACGAAATAATTTAATTTGTTGTTATCAAGACGTTTAAAACCAACAGAGAAATGCGAAATCTTTGCAAAGAATAATTAATAGCTAGGGAGGCAAGACAGAGGGATACAGTACTAATTACTAATTAACGAGCTAGCAAGCTAACAAGCCGTACTTTCCCCACCAGCGTTCAACTGATGAGGAGAAGTTAACGAAAGCAGAGTAAAACTAAACAACCAAAGATAGTGCAATAGATGCCATGATCACTCCTACAACAAACTCCAACATCTTCCATGATTTCGGGTTCTTAAACATTGGAGCTAAGAATCGTGCACCATAGCCAAGTAAAAAAAAGAACACGAATGAAGCCGATACTGCACCTGCACCAAACAACATTTGATTTGGTTGATATTGTGTAGAGATAGAACCCAGCAATACCACAGTATCCAGATACACATGCGGATTAAGCCAAGTAAACGCTAAGCACATGGTAACTGCTTTGGTTAAAGAGTTTTTGGTTTCGACACCGGCTTCTAAGGCATGATTTTCGGTAAATGCTGAGCGAAAGCTCAAGAATGAGTAAACCCCTAAAAAGATAGCCCCACCGTAACGAGCAAACTGCTCAATTTGTGGAAACTGATCAACGATTGCACCAAAGCCCATCACACCAAAGCTGATCAGTAATGCATCTGAAATCGCGCAGACAGCACAAATAGCAAACACATGCTGATTCTTTAAGCCCTGTTTAAGAACGAACGCATTTTGAGAACCGATCGCGAGAATAAGCGAAAGCCCGAGAGTAAAACCTGCAAAATAAGTCGGCATCAAAGGTTAGCCTCTTAACGTAACTCAATACTCATGAAATGACTGTGCGGGTCTAACACATAATTAGCAAAAGGTTCACAGTAACCAAAGCCAAATTTTTGATACAAATTACGCGCTGGCTTAAAGTAGTCTTCCGATCCCGTTTCTAGGCTAATACGTCGATATTGGCGAGCGGTTGCCGTATCCAAAACGTGCTGTAATAGCTTGCTTGCGACACCGGACTTTCTTGCAAACTGCGAGGTTCTCATTGACTTCAGTTCAGCGTGTTGTGTATCAAGCTCTTTAATGGCGACACACCCAAGCAGTTGGCTGTCTTTCCAAGCACTGAAAAAAGTAATCTCTGGCGACTTGAGCCCCTCTAGATCCAGTGCATGAACGCTTTCGACTGGCGATGTCGCATACATATCAGCTAAATGCTCTTCGAGTAGCTCAATAACCTCTCCACCCGACAAATCATCAATTTTTATTTCCATAACTCTTTAATTATCCTTAATAATTTTTTTATCCGTTTTAGATACAGTAAAATTACGCTACCCTCAAAAAGTTGCGTACGGCACACTTTAATCACATAGTCTCGTGACGCTTGCCGTGTTAGGTATCTGATAGCTTTGTCGATATACAGCAGTCACAATTTATTTACGACACCACCATTTATTTAAAGCACCTGTTTTTGGTGAGAGGATATGTAGTCAGATCTATATGAGCATCCAACTAGATTTAACCACAGCCACCCCTAGGCAGAATTTCGACTCTGCACAGGGCTATATTACGCTGCAAGACCACCGTGTCATCGATGTCGACGAAAACATTGCAAAAATCTTCGGTTACAGTTGCCGTGAAGCACTTCTCAACAACGTCGATTTTGTCTACTCATTAATACCCAAAGACTATCACGGCTCTGTCCGTGAACGTTACCTTTCTGCGATTAAAGGCCAGCTGGGAAAGGGAAAAGTCTATAAAGATATTCCGGTGAATAACCGCCTTCTCTCGCTGTTTAGCCTTGCTCAAGCGGTCAGAGTCAACGACCGCCCCGCTCTTCGTGTAATGATCATAGATATTACCTCAGTTGTTGCTTCAGAGCGTAAACATCAAGAAAAAGATCGTATGTACCGGACTTTACTCAATAGTTCGAAACAGGGCGTGCTCGTCCACCAAAATTTCAAGCCTCTAATGGTTAATCAAGCCTGGGTTGAAATGCAAGGTGCCAAATCGATAGAAGCAGTGCTTGCCATGGACTCAATCATTTCAATTATTCCGCCGGACAGTCGTATCAATGCCATGAGACGCAGCCAGAGTATTCTTGCCGGTGATACACCAAGCTTCAGTTCTGTGGTTGAAAACCAATGCTTTGATGGGAGTAAAAAACACTTCAACATCTACGACAACATCATTAATTGGGAAGGCGAGAAAGCGATTCAAGTGGTGATAGAAGACGTTTCCGACAAGGTGATATTAGAACAAGAGCTACTGCACCGCGCACTTCACGACGATCTAACACAAGTGTTCAGCCGCAGTGCCATTTACGATTGGTTAAAAAAGCCGTTAAAAGAACAAACTGAGATGTCTTGTTTACTGTTGGATATTGATGACTTCAAAAAGATTAATGACCAATTTGGACACAGTGTTGGTGACGATGTGATTCGCACTCTCGCGAATACCATTAAGAAGCACGTCAAAGCCTTGAACGGCGTGGTTGGCCGCTGGGGAGGTGAAGAGTTTATCGTCTTCTTTCCAAAAAACCGAACGACTCATGGAACCATTCTCAACACGGCATACTCACAAGCAAAAATTGTTGGTCAACGTATTTGCGAAGAATTTCGAACCCATCAATTCTTGGGATTTAATCGCACCAAGTTTCAATCAAGCGTCAGTATTGGCATTACCGACAGCTGCATCGTTCGTACCAACAACTCCCTAGATACGTTGATTCGAGTTACAGACGACGCGCTCTATCGTGCTAAATCCAACGGAAAAAATAGAGTCTCAGTAAACCACGAAGGTGCATGTATAGAGTGTGGCTCGTGAAACAATTGCTAAGCATCAAGAAAAGGTCATTTAAGCCTATAAGTTGACCCAAGATTTTCTTGTTATTTTTAAGTTCTAGTTTACTATGCGCCACCCCAATTTTTTCAGCAAATGCTGCAGGCAAACATGTCCGCCAACGCACTCTATACCGACCTATCCGGTTACTATGACTTAATGTGTGTCGATATTGACTACCAAGCGCAGAGTGACTGCGTTCGTAGGTTACATCAGATTTTTGGAAATGAAGGAAAAACATACCTCGACCTTGGATGTGGCACTGGACCACACGTTCGCCATTTTATTGATTACGGCTATCAAAGTAGTGGCCTTGTTCTGAATAAACCAATGCTCGACATTGCTCAAGTTCGTTGCCCTGAAGCTAACTTTTCAGTACAAAACATGAGTAACTTTGAGGTCTCAGAACCGCTCGATCTTATCACTTGTTTCTTGTATTCCATCCATTACAACGACGGTATTGAGGGACTAAAAGAGTGCATTGCAAGCGTGCACCGAGCTTTGAAACCCGAAGGTGTCTTCTGCTTCAACGTGGTTGATAAAGAGAAGATAAGCAATGACTTGTTTGTTCGACATACAGCCAACAAAGAACATGATGACTTTTCCTTTCGCTCAGGTTGGTACTACTCCGGCGAAGGTAGTAAGCAAATGTTAAAGCTAAGTATCGAAAAAACGACTGCGGGTGAAACTCAAGTATGGAATGACGAACACCCTATGGTGGCATTCTCGTTTAAGGAATTGATCGAGATATTGAAGCCCTACTTTGAGGTTCATATTTTTGAGCACGATTATGACAAGCTGCTGCCTTGGGATACCAAATCAGGTAATGCTTTGGTCACTTGTGTAAAAATCTAGGTAAGCCAATTCCAAACGAATTAAACCGATACAAGCACACAAAAAAGAACCCACACTCGCCGTTCTCTTTATAGAGTATCCAGCCAATGTGGGTTCTTCGTTTTTATATGTATCTTCCTACCAAATCAAACACAGATTGATTAGAAGTCCGCTGTCATACCTACGTAGTAAGTACGTGGCTCTTCAACATACCCCATACTCTCTAGCTCTTGTGATACAGCTTCATCAGTCAAGTTAGTGATACCAGCACGCACTCGAACAGAATCATTAACGTTATACACCGTACCGATGTTCAGTGTTGTGTATGCGTCTTGCGTTAAGTCGCTTTCGATATTACGCTCTCCACGGTAACGCGCACTAATAAAGGCATTCAGATCGAAAGTTGGGCTCCAGTTCAGTTTAACTAAGCCTGAATGCTTGTAACGCTCGAGCAGTTCTTCACCCGTTGACTTATCTTCTGTGTCTAAGAACGTGTAGTTACCAGACACGCCCCACTCATCGGTAATCTGGAATTGACCCGTAAGTTCAGCACCTTGAACCACCGCCTCAGATACATTGGTATAAGTACGCTTACCTTTCACAAAGTCCTTGTCACCAGGCCCGACTCGACAACCGTTAGCAGGGTCAAATACGGTTCCATTTTCACAATATGTTACGTCACGATCAATCAAGTCATTAATTTCATTTCGAAACAAAGCCCCTTCAACGTTCCAACGTGGTTGGTTGTATATTGCTGCAATTTCATAGTTCAAGCTCGTTTCAGGCTTCAGGTTTTCATTGCCATACAAATCACACTTCCCTTTGCAGCTATTAACAGTGTAGTCAGCTTGGTTTTGAGTTAACGAAGGCGCTTTAAACGCCTTACCCACGCCGCCTTTGATGATGAGGTCATTAGTCGTTTGGTGAACCAAGTACACACGCGGGCTGAATTCTTCACCGTACAATTCGTGCTTATCTAAACGTCCACCAATGGTTGCGGTGAGTTGTTCAGTCATCAACCACTGGTCTTGAACAAACAAAGCACCTTGATACGCTTCTGATGTACCGTTGATCAAGTTTTCTTTGTTGGTTAATTCGCTCAACTGGTAGTCCATACCAAAAGTTACGGTGTGACTATCACCGAGATAAGTCGTTGCTGACGCTTCTACTATTTGAGTTAGCTCTTCTACATCGCTACTGTAATTGTTACCTAGATCAGCGGCCTCGTTGTCTGTCACGTTTTCACGAGAGTAACGAACTTGTGTGTCACCCCAGTTCCAAAAACCGCTGTGTGTAATCGCTTGACTGTTACGTACAACATTACTATCCACTAGGTTCGAACCTGTAGCGTGTTCTGCTAAACCATCACGTTTATCGTCACTATAGCCAAGGTCTAAATCAATCGTCTGATTGTCTGTCATATTCCATGTCAGGTTGGCAAGCAAACTTAAAGTGTCGCGTTCCTCTAGAGCGGTAATATTTTCACGACCATTACCTGTATATGGTTGCCATGCGTCACGCGAGGTTTGATTTAAAGAAAAACGCGCAAACAACTCATCATCAATCAATGCACCGGACGTAGTAAAACCAACAGAATATTCTTCGCCACCATCTCCGTCTAATGGAGATGAAGTGTCCATGTTAATCGTCGAGCTCCAATCATTTTCTGGAGCTTTGGTGATGATGTTGATTGTGCCACCCATACCATCTGAACCGTAAAGTGCAGACATTGGGCCGCGGATGATTTCAACACGTTCGATTGACTCAGCTGGAATAGTCGAGAGATCGAAATCGTTACCACGAATGATGGCACTTGCAGAGCTTAAGCGACGGCCATTCACCATGATAAGCGTATAGTCTGAATCCATACCACGAATAGAGATCATCTGACGGCCAGCACGTGTGCTATCAAAATCAGATTCCACACTCGTTGATTCTGCAACGATGTCAGCCAAAGTGATTCCAGGGCTGTCTTCGATGTCTTGAGCGGTGATAACCGACATTGAAGCTGGCACTTGTTTTAGAGCCATTTCAGTACGAGTTGCCGTAACAACCATTTGCTCATCTGTCGCTTGCGCTTCTTTTTGCGCTAACACGTTAGCCGATAGTGAGGTGCAAATAACAGCTACTGCGACCGAAAGGGGTTTACGAATCATAAGAGGTTTGCGAACTATAAGGTGCTTGCGAACCAAAAGAGGCTTGCGAATCAACAGAGATTTCTCAGACATGATATTTATTCTTATATGTAATTAGTAATGATAATGGTTTGCATTAAACAACCAGTTATCACTCCAATCAACGAAAGTTTCATGCTGAAAATTCATTATGATTATTCACCTATCAAATAATGCAGGCAACATATATTCAATTCATTAGCATTAAGCCAGTAACATTCATGTGCCAGATAATTTAGGAGTATGTCTCTTTAAATAGTTCACGAATCCAACGGCACATAGGGTCATTGTGGAAACGTTTATGCCAGTAGAGATATACGTCTTCTGATGGGCTCCTGATCGCTTTGGGTACGCGTTTACAAACAAGGTTTCTCTGTTTTGCTGCTTGTTGAGCAAAAGGTGTCGGCAGGTGAAAGATGATATCGGTCGCTTCAGCCATATCTGGAGCGACGTTAAAGTTAGACAGTTGAATCGGTATCGATAGCTGACGCTGCTTATCGACCAAGCCCAAATCTTTGAAACGACTTTCAATCGAGAGCTTCTTATCCCCTTGCAGTGAGATCTGGCCGAGTTGGCTACTCAATAAATCATCAACGGTGATCTCTTTATCCGCCAGAGGGTGGTCTTTACTCATTAATAACCGATAATCGCGACTGATTACGAACATTCGATACAGGTTTTGTTCAGAACTTAATGGTTCATGCGTCGACAATACAAAGTGCGCATCACCTGATAACAGAGGTTCAAAGTGTCGTTTAGGAATCGAGTCGATATCGACAACCATATTCGGCGCTTGTTGGCGGATTTGTGCCACGACTTTTGGCAAAAGGTGTGAAACCTGAGGAACCAAGCCAAAGAACCGAACGGTACTATTACTCGTCTCCGGTTCAAATACGTCTCCATGGACCAATTTCTCAAGGCGTGTGAGCACAGAATTGAGGTCTTGCTTGATGACTTCTGCTTTCGGGGTTAGCTCATAACCATAGGCTGCGCGGACTAACAAGTCATCGTTGAATACCGTTCGTAGTTTTTGTAGTGAACGACTCACCGTCGGTTGGCTCATGTCCAACGCCAAGGCTGTGTTTGATACGTGCTTCTCTTCAAGAAGGTGTTTAAGAATAACGAGTAGGTTAAGGTCGACCTGGGCAAGATTCATTATAAGGATATTCAAAATACTGAAGATTCAATATGCGTATAGTGCTATTTCCCCAGAATTAATACAATTGATAATCACTCTTACTTTGATGTCATACAATGTGAAGTGCCGAATTTGATGCTAACTAAGTTTTTGAAAGGCTTATTTGGGTGACTTTAGACACAAAAAAAGAAGCCAAATGGCCTCTCTTTACCCTATTCACTCTCGCTACTATTTTCGTTAGCGCTCAACACTCGGCGAATAATAAGCGTCCAACAGTGAAATGAAATTCCCTCTATCAAGTTCGCTAAGTTGATTAATGCCAGCCGCTGCTTTTCTTCCTCCGCCAGTTACAAAGCTAGAGCAAATTTCATCTGCGCCTGTTCTATTGGATAGTGGTGCTCTTAGGCTAACAGTATAAGATTCGCCATCTTGGTTTTTCGTTAATACTGCTTGCGCTCGGTTTGGATCTTGATTCACGATCTCATTGCCAAATACACCGCTGATACGTCTTGCCCAAGTCTCACCGGGCAGTTCAAACACACGTGCGACTTTACTTTCATAAACAGGGGCAAGGTTTGATAGTTGCTGGCGGTCATTTTGGTAAGCCGCTCGTAATTGATAGAACACGGAGTCTTTGTCATCCATAAGATCGAACGGGTTCGGGTATTGATAAAGGTTTTGGTAGAGCTCAACTGGCGTGAAATGTAGATCGCTCAATGATGTGCCGTAGCCGTTGTAATTAACCAAGGTACCTAGCTCTTCTAAGAACTCAATTTGTGATTGTTCGAATCCATTTTCATCAGCTAACTGTGCGGCCACTACTTTTAAATTATCACCAAAGGCCGCCGCGATTGCCCAAGCTACGTGTGCACCATTTAGCTTCTGGTTAATCAATAAACTCGTGCAACTCTCTGCCGAGGTGTCTATCAGAGTGTCTAAATGCTCAGAGGTTGGCACGTCCCCTGTCCGATGGTGATCGCAGTAAAACACATCGATGTTGGCATCTAACAGTGAGTGCAATGCTGGCAGGTTCTTCTCCATCGACACATCAAGAACGGTAACGGAAGAGACATCATTTGGATTGCCCGGCTCTATGATTTGACTGACAACTTGAGAAACCAACTTAATATCACGCTTTACACCGGTGACGAGCACACTTTTTCTCGGTTCACTTAATCGCAGTTGTAGCAACGCGATGATACCGTCTGCGTCTCCATTGAATACGTCGTAGTGCATGCTGTTCCTCTTCCGTAAGATTTAACGTTTATTCGAAACGCGCCAAAGACATGGCTCACATCAACGCGTTCGTTCATCGTTAGTCTGTCATTATTTTAGTTTTATTCCACAGATACTTAAGTCTATTTTGTAATGCCTTATTCTTATTTCTATCGATTCAGAAACTTGCCTATCCTTCAGGCACAAAAAAGGCGCGAATAATTCACGCCTTTGTTTTCTATGAACTCACGCCTTTGTTTTCTATGAACTCACGTCTTTGGTTTCTATGAACTCACGTCTTTGGTTTCTAACTTACTCTAGAAATCTTATGACGTCTTGAACTGCGCTACCGCTTGATCCATATCGTTCGCTTGCTCAGCTACTTTATCCACTTCGACCAAGCAATGCTGCGCCGAAGCGTTGTTATCATTCGAGATGGTATTCAACTCAGTAATTGAGTCACTCACTTGTGTCATTACGGCACCCTGCTCTTCAATCGCTGAAGCAATACGTTCTGAGTTGCCTTGAATGCTTTCCATATCACTCAAAATCAGTTGCAAGCTTGCATCCAGTTCTTCTGAATCTTTAAGTGTCAGCTGGCCTTGTTGGTTACACTCGCCAATCTCTGTCATAGAAGCATTCATTTGGCTCTGGATTGCAGTGACTACACTGGTGATTTCAGTGGTTGATTGGTGCGTTCTGCTTGCTAACGCTCGGACTTCATCCGCAACAACGGCAAAGCCACGACCTTGCTCACCAGCACGAGCGGCTTCAATGGCTGCGTTTAATGCCAATAAATTAGTCTGTTCCGCAATACCTTGGATAATGTTAACGGCACTACCAATTTGATCGACATGGTGATTCAAAGAACTAATCGAATCTTGGCTACTTGAAAGGCGTTCAGACAACTGGGTAATGTTATTGATGGTATCAACCACCACTTCACGACCTTTGTCGGCATTCACTTTCGCTTGATGAACGCCTTCAGCGGCAACCGATGTACTTTCTGATATTTCCCCAATAGTCAGTACCATCTCTTGCACTGAAGTTGTCATTGTTGAGGTGTGATTTGCTTGAACTTCAAACTGTTTGATGACCGATTCAAGCTCGTCATGCATGCTCGACGTACTTTGTGTCAACTGATGCGACTTAGATTGAGACGTTGCTATCAACCCTTCAAGCTGATCTAGCAGTTGATTGAAGTATTCGCCTAGCTTACCGAGTTCGTCTTTGCCATTCTCCGTCGCACGAATAGACACGTCGTTCGAGTCGACAATATTACGGATCACAGTAAGTAGAGATTCAATCTTACCGATGATTGAATGTACGATTAACCAGCTGAATAGAATGATCGCCACTAACAGTGTGACGCAAAGTGTGTTGTTGATCAGCGATAGTTTATCCATCTCTTGCTGTGCCTGTTGATCTAACACGGCCGAGAATTCTTTGAATTGAGTCTCGATAACGTGCGAACCTGTGCGCGCTTGCCCTAGTAACCCTTCGTTATGTTTTAACCCTATCACTCGTTTCTGATCTACGACTTGACGAGCTGCTTCTATCAAAGCAGCTGAGCCACCCGCATTAGAAGTAATAGACAGAACACTTGGGTCGAACTCACCCTTCTCGATCAGATCATTGAAGAGATACAGCTCAATTTTTTGTTCAGCACTCGCGGTGGCACTGATGTTATCGAGTACAGCATGAAATTCCCCTAACAATCCTTTGTCTCGTGCTAGTCCATACACTTGGCTGGCTTTAACAAGGTTAACAAAGCTTGTGTGGTACGTTTCGATATCTTCACGCAAATGCGTACTGTTGGCCAAACCCAGATCATTCAGCACAGCATTAAGCTCAGATTCAGACGCTAAGAATTTTTTGTAATTTACGTCGAACTTGTCGAGGTATTTCAGATCACTGCGAAGTAAGAAATCTTTCTCGTTACGACGAAGGTTGAGCAGTCGCACTTCAAGTTCTTTGGTAATTTGTTTGGCTTCGCTCATTTTAGCGGTGGTGTCCGCAAATTGAGATGTGGTAAACAACAATGAAATCATGCCGAAGATGGAGAACACCCCCAACGAATAGAGCTTTTTCTTTATATTCATATACATGGCTCGTCTTTACTAAATTAACTATAAGTATCTAATTGATCGCATCAAAGCATGGATATACGGCTAGTGCGATCGAGTTATTGTTATGATTTTTTATCAGTAATGGGGTTGAGTTTTTGCAGCGGCCCTGCCCGCCAGTAGTGACATCATCAATACATTCAAACAAAGAAGACCCAACCCATTAACGACAGATTAATCAATAACACATTTTCGCTACATGTACATTAATAGAATTATAAAACTGAGAGACAGATATTTGACGGGGTATAAATAGCTGAACGCCTTGCTATTAAGGCTTTGAATTAAAACAGTTTGGGCAATTATTGATCTGACGGCTGTGAATGACATTTTTTTTGCTCATCAGCGGAGCAAGAACGAAGAGCAATATTGGGAGGTTTTGACTTGTTTTTGAAACGGTGAGTCCATCGATTAGTGATTGTATAGTCGAGAGAAAACGGCGAAAAAATGAACCTACTCAATTCGAGTCGGGCCCATTTTTAGATTTCTTAATCAATCGCTTTTCAGCTAATAAGCTAGGGTTCGAACTTAAGGCTGACTAAAACGCTTTTACCATCTTAGATAGGCACTTCAGTAATACCACTTTCTCATCTTCTTCGATGTCTTGCGTTAATTCATTAACTAGGTTCAAGTGAAGCTGATTGTGGTGAACATGAATCTTCTGCCCCTCATCAGTTAGAGCAACCACGATTGCACGACGATCCGTTGGGTGTTCATGGCGTTCAATCAATTCGGCTTTAACCAGCTTTTCGATTTGAACGGTCAATGTACCCGTGGTGATGCCCAGCTTTTCAGCGAGCTCTTTCATTCTTAACGCGCCATGCATACCAAGTACTTCAATAGTGTGTACTTGAGCCAGGGAGTAACCCGTCTCTTTGACAACAGACTGCTCCCACGAAGACATTTTATCGTAGAACTCAGTCAGTATTTGGTTAAGCTGTTCTATATTTCGCATGGTCGTTTGAATGCACTTCAAGAGTAAGATGATTAATCTTATCAAACTTGGAGAGCATTTGTTTATATTCAGACACGGTTTTATCACTGTTTGATTCGAGAGTAATTGCTGCTGAATAGTGATGCCCACTCACCTTCCACATATGGAAATCGGTGACCGACGCATAAGGCGTTAAGGTTTCGGTCACTGAGTCGCGATAATCTTGGTGGATATTCTCATCAAGCAGGATTGGACTGGTTTGTTTCATAAGGTTCATCGTCCACTTAGCAATCACAAATGCGCCAACCATTCCCATTGCTGCATCTAACCAGTTCCAACCGTAAAACTTACCAAACAGCAGCGCAACAATGGCCAACAGTGAAGTCAACGTATCCGCCAACACATGCATGTAGGCTGCGCGTAGGTTATGGTCATGATGGTGCTCACCATGCTTATGATTATGGTCGCTGTCGTGATCATGGCTATGTGAATGACCGTGATTCTTACTATGATTGTTACTATGATCGTGGCCATGCTCGTGTCCGTGATCATGATGGTGATCGCCGAGTAAAAACATACTCACCACATTCACAGTTAAACCAATACAGGCAACGATGATCGCTTCATTGAACTGAATCGCTTGTGGGTTAAATAAACGATGCACTGATTCCACCAGCATCAATAACGACACAATACCCAATGCAATCGCGCTGGTGTAGCCCCCTAACACGCTGACTTTGCCAGTACCAAACGAGAAACGTTCACTCTCGGCATGTTTCTTCGCATATCGGTATGCAAATAAGGTGATACCAAACGCTGCAGCATGCGTTCCCATGTGCCAACCATCGGCAAGCAATGCCATTGAACCATAAATGGTACCCGCAACGATTTCGACAACCATGGTAACGACGGTCAATAACAGGACATAGAACGTGCGTTTCTCACCTTGGCTGTTATGTGAAGAAAAGTTGTGTTGGTGACGTGTTGGAAAACTCAAAATGGCGTCCTTAGCTGATGTTTGCGGTTAGATGATCGTTGTTAATAAAAGCCCTTTGATTGACAAGTAATTTGACAATCAAAGCAATTGGTTGAAATTTAGTTTGATCATCAAACTTTGTCAACGGCGAATTTGATTTTCGAAATGGGACGAAAATGAATAAGGCTCACTTAATCAAGAAATAAACTCTGGGCAGGTCTCTGATTTTGAGTAAAACACTAGCCCTAATCACGGCTCCACTATTCTTCTAAGTAACTAGAATTCATACCCAGTAGTCCTCTGAGTTAATACAAAATTGGTATTTTCTTTCTAAACAAATAGAAACTAAAGAAAGGACATTACCTTGACTAAATTAACCAAAACCGTGTTAGCAATGAGCGCACTCAGCGTTGCTCAAGGCGTCGCTGCGGCAGACCAACCGAACATTCTTGCTATCTGGGCAGATGATCTTGGTTACTACAACACTAGCGCATACAACCGTGGAATGATGGGCTATGAAACGCCGAACATCGATCGTATTGCTAATGAGGGTGCTATTTTTACGGATATGTACGCACAACAATCTTGTACGGCTGGCCGTGCTTCGTTCGTGACGGGTCAACACCCATTCCGTACCGGCCTACTTACTATCGGTATGCCAGGTTCTGCACACGGGATTCCTGACTGGGCTCCTACCATTGGTGATGCTCTTAAAGAAGAAGGTTACGCAACGGCACAATTCGGTAAAAATCACTTAGGCGATCAAGACAAACACCTTCCTACAAACCATGGTTTTGATGAGTTCTTTGGTAACCTTTACCACTTAAACGCGGAAGAAGAGCCTGAAACCTACTTTTATCCTAAAGACCCAGAATTCAGAAAGAACTACGGGCCTCGCGGCGTTATCAAAGCAACCTCTGATGGCAAAATCGAAGATACGGGTCCACTGACTCGCGCTCGTATGGAGAACATCGATGAGGACTTTACCGAAGCCGCTATCACGTTCATGGAGAAATCTGTAAAAGAAGATAAGCCGTTCTTTATCTGGTACAACTCGACTCGCATGCACGTTTGGACTCGTCTGAACGAACATTACAGCGGTATTTCGGGTCAAGGCATCTACGCTGATGGTATGGCTCAATTAGACGACAACGTCGGCGCGTTGCTTGATACTCTTGAACGCTTAGAGGTTGCTGACAACACTATTGTTATCCTTTCTACTGATAACGGTGCAGAGAAGTTCACATGGCCTGACGGTGGTACATCTCCTTTCCACGGTGAAAAAGGCACAACTTACGAAGGCGGCATGCGTGTTCCACAAATCGTGAAATGGCCTGGTGTAATCGAACCTGGCTCTGCGGTTAATGCGCTAATGTCTCAAGAAGACTGGTTACCTACACTAGCTGCTGCTGCCGGTAATGACTCTATCGTTGAAGACCTTAAAGAAGGTGTTTCTCTAAATAATAAAGATTGGCGTGTTCACTTAGATGGCTCAAACTTTATACCATATTTTGAAGGAGAGGCTGAAAAGTCACCCCGTGAAACTATCTTTTACTTCTCTGCAAACGGTGACTTCAATGCGCTTCGTTGGAACGATTGGAAAGCAAGCTTCGCTATGATGGAAGGCACAATGCAATCGGCTATCCGTCAAGCTCCAGCTTGGGCTTCAATTACGAACCTACGTATGGACCCGTTTGAAACCGCAGCGAAAGAATCTGGTATGTACACTCGTTGGATGGTAGACAACATGTGGTTATTCGTACCAATGTCTCAAGAAGTGATTAAGTTCATGGGCTCTCTAAACGATTACCCAATGCAACAAGGCCAAGGCTTCAGTGCCGCAGAGATCAATTACAACACGCTAAAAATGCAAAAGCTAATTCAGCAAATGCAAGCACAAAACGCCAAATAGCGGAGCAAGGGTTAAACAGCGGAGCAACAGCTAGATAACCCGGCTAACGACCATTAAAGATAACTGACTAATTAAAGCCCCACTGGGGCTTTTTTTGTGAGGCATCAACAATCTTTTTTCTAAACCATGAATGCGCCATATCTGCATTACGACTCTTGTGCCACACCAGATATTCAGTACCAAGATCCGATTCAAACGGTAAAGGCGACAGCTTAAAATCATCCAGCAAGCCATACCTTTCAAGTATCGATTTCTGACTAATACAAAGCCAATCCGTCCCTCTTACCATATCAAGCATTTCAAATGGGCCAGGCGCCTTTCGTGCAACCTTTCTACTTTTCGCATACTTACTGGTTTTGGTTAACGGCGATTCTTTTGTATCCCACATACTATGAAGAACATGCTTCTCTTCAAGGTATTCTTCCAACGTAATCTCGTTCCCTAATCTAGGGTGGTTTTTATCATAAGCAACCACCATAGGTTCGTTAGAGAGCTGAATACATTCCATTGCCGGATCGTTGATAGGCGTATGGACTATACACAAATCATATCGGTGTTGGCGAAGGTCTAGAACGATGTCTGCGGTATAGTAAGGGTCAATATGAAGACCGATATCTGGTGTTTCCGCATAGAGAATATCGGATACACGCTTCATCAATGAATAAGTTGCACCACTAATACAAGCGACATTAAACGACCTTTCAATTTTTGTTGGGTCGAACTTTCGCTTACTCGGGAAAGTCGATTCAAAGGCATCGTAGGCCTGTTTTATCTGAGGGTAGATGTCATAACAAAAACTGCTCGGTCTATAGCCTTCCTTTGTTTTTACAAACAACGGGTCATCATAGGTTTCTTTTAGTCGGTTAAGCGCCTTACTAATTGCGGGCTGAGTAACGCCAAAACGTTTCGCGGTATTCGAGATAGAGAGCTCTTCCATCATGACAACAAAATACGGGATCAGACTAAAATCAGTGTTTTTCATGTTCTATTTACCAAACTAGCGTACTAAATTAACTTTCATATCATTGAATTATACCGTATCAACCAAGCACTTCATTAGCGACCCTTTTATTTTGGGAAGTCACCTACGAATTAACATGCTAGAAACGATGATTAACAGAACACAAAAAGCCCACACTTGGCAGGCTCAGGTAACTCAAAGTCAGTGATGGCGTTTATTTGTTTTGTAACAGAGTAATCTCATCATTCACCCAACCTAATAACTGCTTGGTCGCTTTAGACAAGACTTGGTTCTGCCTCACGATATAGCCAAGGCTCGTACTAGAGAAGTTCGTTAATGGTGTCACTTTTGATTTCAAATGCTGCTTAGTGGATATCGCAAACTCAGGAATGATGGCGACACCAAACCCAGCTTCTGCCCAGTCGATTTGAGCGTCAACACTCCCTACTTCCATGACTCTATGATTGGGTAGATTAAGGCTTGGTAAACCTTCATCAATGAAGTCGCGAGTTCTCGTATCGTGGCCAAGTAGAATCAAGGTGAGTTCCGTATCTACATCGTGATTTTCAAACTCGTTTTCTAACTTGCTATCAGAGTCTTGCATGTCGAGCCCATCGCCTAACGCACACCATGAAAGCTCTTGAAGCTTAGTAAAATAGAGCGACTCGTTGTGTTGCTCTTTGGCAATCACAAAACCAAGATCCGCCTGAGCGTTTTTAACTAAACTCGATGCCTGAGATGACGTGGTGTTCAACAAGGTAAGGTCAATACCCGGATACTGCGCTTTGAACTTCTGAAAAGGACGGATCAATAAGAATCGAGAAATGATGTCACTCACAGCGATGGTTAACGTCCCTATTTTGAGATCGTTAATCGCATTGAGATCGGCCTGACAAATCTGCAGTTCGAGTAACGTTCTTAGGCTTGTCTCTAACAGCCTTTCACCTGCTTGAGTCAGTTGAAACGGACTTCGCTCTATCAACTTAATGCGTGTTTGTTGTTCCAGTTGTTTTAGGTGCAAACTCACATTGGGTTGTGTCATATGGAGTGCGTTGGCAGCTTTTCCGAAATGCTTATATTCCGCTAGCGTCACAAACGTCTTCAACAAATTGATATCCAGCATCATGTCCTCTCTCTTGTCACTTACATCATCCTCAAAAGCGAGGGATACCCCCACATCGTCATTCCCTACAGTGAGGGACGAACGCAATAGGGGATCTTGCTTATAGGTTAAGACCTTAAGGATATATGAAATCCTTATCAAGATAATAAAGATAATTAATTTCTCTTATCCACTTTATAGGCCTACCATGACTTCTCAATCAGTCAGGAGAAAAATTATGCCATCTATCGTTGTTGTGGGCGCAAACTGGGGTGACGAAGGCAAAGGCCGTATCGTTGATTTTTTAGCAGACCAAGCTTCTGCTAGCATTCGCTTTCAAGGCGGAAACAATGCCGGCCATACCGTAGTAAACGACTTCGGTACATTCAAACTGCATCAACTGCCTAGTGGTATTTTTAATCCTGATTGTACGGCAGTTCTTGGCCCTGGCATGGTGATCAGCCCTGCTGCGCTAACTCAAGAAATTGCAGAAGTACAAGCAGCTGGCATCAAAGTGAAAATGGCGATTTCAGACCGTGCGACACTTTGTCTACCTTTACACGCGCTTGAAGACACACTTGAAGAAGAACGTTTAGGCGATGGTGCTTACGGTTCAACACGTCAAGGTATTGCACCCGCTTACGGCGATCGTGTGATGAAGAAAGGCATTCTTGTTGGCTGGTTGAATCAACCTGAAATTTTGGAGCAACGCATTCAATTCTTACTTGATTGGAAGATGCCTCAACTTAAAGCGCTATACCCACAATGTGACTTCTCTCAGACTGCTTCTGAAATGACAGAATGGTTACTTGAAGTGACTAAAGCTTGGCGCCCATTCATTTGCAACGTAACTGAGCCGCTTAAAGCACTGCAATCGCAAGACGCGAACTTACTGTTCGAAGCTCAGTTAGGTGCAGGCCGTGACCTTGTTTACGGTGAATACCCTTGGACGACATCTTCAAATGTAACCGCTGCATACGCGGGTATCGGTAGTGGCTTACCTGCCCTTCGCCCCGAGCAAGTTATTGCTGTTGCTAAATCGTTCAGCTCATCTGTAGGTACTGGTACGCTAGTGACTGCAATGGAAGAGCAAGACAGCTTCCGCGAAAGCTCTAACGAATACGGCGCAACAACAGGCCGCCCACGTGATATGGGTTACTTCGACGCGGTAGCAACTCGCAACGGTGTTGACCTGCAAGCTGCAACGGAAATCGCACTGACTAAGATTGACTGCCTGTCTGGTTTGTCTGAACTTAAGATCTGTACCGCTTACTCAGGAGAGCACACTGAGAACCCGATTTGGCCACAAACGGCTGAACTAAAGCCTGTATATGAAGATATGGCTGGCTGGGATGAAGACATCACTGGCTGCCGCACGTTTGAGAGCCTTCCTCAAGCAGCACAAGATTACGTTACGCGTATCGAAGAGTTGATGGGCGTGCCAATCGTGATGGTATCAGTAGGTCCAGAGCGCGAACAAATGATCATTCGAGGTTAGAGCTCTACTCAAGTATTTCAGCTAAAGCGGTTGTTTAGGCTGAAATACTCATTGATAAAAATCAAGTATCACCAATTTTAACTTTTCTGAACGATAAAGCTCGATTTAACAGTTTTTTATACACGTCGCCGAAATAGGCACTGCATTCATAGAGTTTGCACTTCCTCACTAAAAAGTCCGCATCAACCCTCTTATAAAACCAACTAGAAAGGCCTAAGTACTTGCGCACCTTAGTTCTTTCAGGTCAGACAACTCTTCCTCTGAAAGCTTTATATTGCCGTGGTTAGGTTGTTTACTGTGGCACTCCTTGCAAAGTGCCATCAGATTTCTAACAGAATTATTCGACTTCACACCATCGATATGATGGGTATGCAGCAACGTTTTACGCGTTACTAAAGAGACTCTACATTGCTCACAGCAGTATTGCTGGCTCGCTCTATAGCTAATGCTCATCTCGCGCCAATTCCCCGCATAAGAGAATGAACTGTATTCAGCGAGCCTTATCGGTAGATATTCATCGGGAAAGTAGCAATCACGCTTTTTTAAAAACTCAACAAGATCAAACTCGCGACAAATACGTTCCTTTTCACTCTCACCTTTCGCTAACAAATAAGGTCTGAATTTTAACTCCCTCATACACGACTTACACACGCAAAGCATGGCTTCAGCTTGTTTCCCCTTACTATCAGAAATTGGCATAAGCTCGTTGGTATATTGCAACGCAACAAATCGACCAAATCGATTCTGTTTTTTTTCGATTTGGACTGTAGAGCAATTAGTTAAATGGTATTTTTTTCCATGCGTATAGGGGTCTTTAGTTACAAGTTCCAGATCAACATTCTCCTTTATATAAACAATTACTCCATGTCCATCGTAATGAAATAAGTCGTTGTAAACGGAAACCTCTTTATCAAATTCTCCGATCACTCGCGCGTGCTGATAGTTTTCTAATACTCTCGAATAATCGACAGGCTCAAAGCTTATCGATACTAACTTTTTGGGCGGTGAAGAAGTAATTCCTTCAACGAGGGCACTAAACTCTCTCAAATCCAAATCCAGCATTATAGCTTCTCCAAAATCTCTTTGGCTTTGATTTCCGATTTAGTTATGACCTTAAATGACACTCTTCGAGAACGACTTGAATCTTCTTTACCAGTTGCATGAAAACGCAGTTGAGCAGGCCCATAACCTAATGCCGCGAGCTTTTTCATCACCCAACTGCCATGCTGCTCCAATATCCCGTCAAAGTTCACTACCTTTTCGAATACAGCACTCGCTCTATTCTGAGATAACATCATATTCTGTTTGTATGCCTCAAATGAGTTCAAACCCTCCCAATAAGAAGAAGTATGTCCTTCAATCTGAATTGCTTGAATATCATCTTGGTATTGCTCTAGCACATTAATGTAACGAGGGAAGAACACTTTCAGAGTACTCAGTAACGCGGGAGATAATTCGGATTCTGAAGATACAAAGTGATAGGGTTTAGCATAAAAATCAATACTAAGCGATTTATCCGCCGCAAGCTCCACTTGCCATTTATCGAAATCTTGCGTGAATTCCTTTTCTAGAGCTTGGTGAATACGAACTTGGGCTTCACTAATAGTTATGTCCATTGCCTTTATCACGCGTTTTTCCACATCAATACGATTCATCAAGGCGACACTAATAAGCAAGAAGATCACCATCAAACCTGCCATTAGATCAGATACCGAGAGCCAATGACTCGATTCTGAACTTTCTGCGTCTGGACTAAATAAATCTTGATGCATGGCTATACCATCTCTTCATGTTCAATACTTTTACGAGTGAATTCTTGCTCATATTGGCGATAGTTTTCAGAAAATTGCTGAGTAATTTGAACCAAACCACTACCTAAATCCGTCAACACTCGACTCAGCTTATCCTGAATCCCTTGCTCAAACTCCTTTGAGTTATCAAGCAAACTTTGATTGATGTGCTCACCCACTTTTAACGCAGATTTGGTTTGCATCTCCACTAACTGTTTGATTTGCTCAATTAACAACTCGTGATGCTCACTTGCAAAGTCGCTACTTTTGGAAAGCTGTTCTCGATGCTTTTTCATAAGTTCTTTGTCAACGTGTACTAATGTGTCACCAATGTTCTTAACATCACTCTTTGTACCTTTAACTAATGAACTCAGCTGGCTATTTAGATCATCAACCGAATCTTTTAGCGTATTCTTAATCGACTCAGCAGCTGAAGAGAACTCGTGACTAATCGTCGCTACTTGCCTATGCGCATCGTTAATTTCACCCTTTATCTCATTAGAAACATTTGAAAAATCACTACTAAGCTGTTTCGCATTGTTTTGCAAAGTAGAAGAAGCTGAACGAGCACCACTTTCCATGCTAGTACACACCTTGTCTAAAGAGCTATTGACTGTTTTGCACAATTCATCCATCTTCCCCTCAATATCAGGTATAGCGGAAAGTGCATGTTGACGCATTTCAGCAAATACGGATATCCGCTCGTCTAGTTCATTCAATTGGTTCTGCCAGACATCCGTCGTATTCTCTAAGTTGCTCATCGCACTCGGTATGACTTGAGTGTGTGATGCAATATTCTCTAGCGCTACTTCTGTCGCACTTACACTCTCGACAGCGCTCTCAAATGCATCCGTCAGTTGCGCCACTTGTTGTTTATAGTTACTTTGCCATTCGAGTAGCTTTACAACCGAATCATCGAGCCTTTGGAAATTTGAACCAAACTGTCCAACAAGCCCTTTGTTAAAATCTTTAATCGCTTCATTTAACGACTCAGCAATTTGCTGAGAAGTTTGCTGTGAAAGAGAGGAGGAAAAGTCGCGTAATTCTTGGCTGAGTAAGTCGAAATTCTGTTGACTCTCTTTATTTCCTTGCTCAGTCGCTCTTGTCATTTTTTTTAACTCAGACAAAATCGCATTTTGGCTAGAGTCATTATTTTTGTTTCCTTCTTTTAATACCTGATGCATTTGGTTTGCTGTGACAACACTACGGTTTTTATCAAGCTTTAAATGAATGATCCCCTTCAATACTATTGTTTAGATCGTTCGGGTCAAACGAAAGTAACCCTATCGCGATCCCTAAGAAGGTAAAAAACACCCCACCAGTGGTTAAATAGCTTGGAAATTGGCGAACTAAGTTAGAAGGCTTTTCCTGATATATCAGCCGAAATCCCATACCAAATGTTACCACCAAAATACCACACGATATCTTTAACACTGTGTTTGGATCGAGGCTCAATAAAAACTCTATAAACATAAAACATCCTTGCCAAATTAACGTTTAGAGCTAGAAATGCTCCATTCTTAGTGGGTGACTAGTTATCACCCATTCTTCTTATAATTCTCAGCCTGCTCTAGCACGCCTTTGTAAACATCATCGTTCGCTACTGGTGGGAAGCCGTATTTGTGTAGCAGTAAGATTAAATCCACTTTCAACTTGGCTTTGATATCATCGCGCCCTGCCCAATCTGGATATTGGGCGACATTGTCTACCGTGGTTTTCATTTCCTTCGCCAATTCGAGCATCTTGTCATCGTCGTAAGTGAAATCGTATTTCTTGCGCATGTGATTCAAGATATCGAGGAACGCTTTCTCTTCTAGGTCGATGCCTAGGTCTTCAAACGAGCCCATTTCTTTCACGATATCAAAGATAATGTCGGTCATTTCTTGAGAGAAGGTATCGAACTCCTCACCATTCAACACATCATTTTCACGACGTTCGTTGTATTGCTCCACCAGCGATTGGAAGCGCTTAGAGAAGTTCATACCTTGTAGCTGGTTGACCTTTTTGAAGTCACTTATCGCCTTCTCTAGCAGCTTTTGAAGCAACTGAATTTTGGTGTTAGGCAGCTTTAGCTTATTGATACGAGCCAAGTAGTCTTCATCAAAAATATCGATAGCTTCGGCGTGTTCATCACCAATGGTAAAGATCTCTTCGACCCCATCGGCACGGAGTGCTTCTGCCACTAACTCACGAACACGCTTATTCATTTGTGCCGTGTCTGGTGCATCACCTTTGGTTAGCTTAAAGATAATAGAGCGTACTGCGATATAGAAGTGAATTTGGTCACGCTCTTGCTGAGATAACAATTCACTACCACAGCAAACATCATAAGCCGCCTTCATACGGCCCACTAAAGCCATGAATCGGGTTTCGCCTTTCTTGGTTTGAAGGATGTATTCTGCCGACTGATTAAGGCACTCTAGCTGCTTACACGGCTCTCCTGTGTAATAACCGGACGTATCGAACTTGTGGAACATCTGTCTTAACAGATCGAGATGGTTCTTCACCTCAATAACGGAAAAACGAATATCTTCAAAGTTAGTCTCATCAGCCTTTGAATACATCGCTAAGGCTTGATTCATTCGCGACTTGATACCAATGTAATCGACAACCAGCCCTTTCCCCTTGCCTTCAAACTTTCGGTTAACACGTGAGATAGTTTGAATCAGGTTGTGTTTCTGCAACGGCTTATCGATGTAGATCGTATCCAATTCAGGAACGTCAAAACCTGTTAGCCACATGTCGACTACAATGGCTATTTTGAAATTCGACTTAGGACTCTTAAACTGCTGGTCGAGCGATTTTCGATATTCCTTTGTCCCTAGCAGGCTGTACTGATCTGGGTCATCGTCTTTACCGCGCGTCATCACCATTTGCACCATCGCAAGTGGCTTTAACTCTTCTTTCTCTTTATCAGTCAGCCCCGAACCTTCAGAAAGAGCACCATCAATTGATAGCTTTTCCTCGAACCATTCTGGCTTTAAGATTTTGACTTGCTTATAAAAATCAAACGCGATTTCACGACTCGCACAGACAAACATCGCCTTGCCCTTTATCGTAGAACCTTCTTTAACTCGCCCTTCATAATGTTCAACAAAGTCTTTCGCCAAAGCTTCAATACGGTCAGGGTCGCCAAGAATCGCGTTCATATTGGCAGAAGCTTTCTTACTCTCTTCTATCTGATGTTCATTGGTGCCCGCTTCTGCGCACGCTTGGTAGTATTTCTCGACCTCTTCTAGCTTGCTGTTATCAAGAATGACTTTAGCTGCTCGGCCTTCATAAACAATACGAACCGTAATTTCATCATTAACCGATTCTGTCATGGTGTAGCTGTCTACTGCATGACCGAATACATCAAGGGTGGCATCTATTGGTGTTCCAGTGAAACCAACGTAAGTCGCGCTTGGTAGAGAATCATGTAGATACTTAGCAAAGCCGTATGTCTCTTTCACATCGACGGCTACACCATCTTGATACTTGATCACCACTTTCTTATCAAGGTTGACCTGTGAACGGTGCGCTTCATCAGAAATACAGATGATGTTTGTACGCTCTGAAAGCAATTCGATGTCTTCGGTGAACTTGTGGATGGTAGTCAGGAACACACCACCACTCTTGATGCCTTGTAGCTTATCTCTTAAATCTTGACGGCTTTTAACTGGCACCACCATCTCATCACCAATGTAATCAGAGGCATTACAGAACTGTTTAGAAAGCTGATCATCGAGATCATTACGGTCGGTAATAAGTACAATGGTCGGGCTTTCAAAATCGATGCTTTTCATCAATAGGCGAGATAGAAACTGCATGGTAAAGCTCTTACCACACCCTGTTGCACCAAAGTAAGTACCGCCTTTACCACTACCGTATGGCTTACGTTCTTTGTCGATGTTGTAGTAAAGCTTTCGCGCTGCGTAGTACTGCGGGTAACGACAACAGATTTTTATCTCTTTCTTAGAAGTATCAGGGAAGAAGACAAAGTTCTTCACCACATCAAGTAATCTAGTTTGGTTAAACAACCCGGCAATCATGGTGTAGAGGGAGTTAATACCCTCTTTTTCGGTAGACTCGTTGCCCGTTACTTTGCGCCATGCGTAGAAGAACTCATACGGCGCAAACAGGTTACCCATTTTGTTGTTCACACCATCACTGATGATGCACATCGCGTTGTAGACGAACAGCTTGGGAATATCACGGCGATAACGCACACAGATTTGCTTCCATGCATCAAAAATGGTCGCGTCTTTCTCTCGCACGGCACTTTTGAATTCAAACACCACCAGCGGCAAGCCGTTCACATAAAGGATGCCATCAGGGATTCGAACTTGTTCATCGACACCTTCAATCTCTAGCTGGTTAACGATTTTATAGATATTGGTGTCAGTCGCTTCTAACCGATTTGTTTCTAAGTACGTAACGTTACCTTCAGCAACTTTTCTATCAGAGTTGTCTGGTTTAGATTTATTCTCTAGCAACGGCACAAACATAAGGCGTAAGGCTTGTACCAAATGTCTTGTATCGATTAACTCAATATAGAGGTCTTTCTTTGAGCGATCTTCACGCTTAAACAAGAAGCCATTGGTTAGCCATTGGCAGAAGGTTTTATTGCTATGGTACAAATCACTGGCAGGCAACGTTGAGATCATACGGACAATTGTGTCGATTTCGCTCTCGGTTATACCATCGCCTCGGTACTGCTTGGCAAGGTAGCGTCGTAAGTCATCGACAATGAGTACTTGCTCTTTGTCTTCACGCGCTATTTGTTCACCCACTACGTGTGGGTAGCCTTGCTCACCTAATAGCTCAATAATGGCCTGTTCGAGTTTGGCTTCAGTAAATTTTAAGCTCATCGCCTTTTCCTACTGCTGTTTGACGTTGTTTGTTGTTTTCTAGATTGAGTTATTTGAGTTTGTTTTTGGCGCAAATCAGTTTTGTTCTGTCATCTGAGGTGTGTTTGATTCGTCACCTTAGGACTTCACCTTCGTCAGCTTAGAACCTCGCCTTCGTCATCTCAGAACCGAGGGACGAGGTATCTGAGATCTCGCTTTTCATCACCACCAAAAACGAGATTCCTGATAAGTTCGTCCCTCACTTTCTGGAATGACGAAAGGTTACTCTGCTAGTGCTTTAGCTTGTTCTACTTGCAGGTTTTCTAAGTCGATTTCGCCCGAAAGCAATTTAGGAAGTAGCGTATCTCGTAACGA